>JBMYPE010000040.1:0-9759 GCA_049600015.1 Kangiellaceae bacterium | reverse complement strand
GCTAATGGCTAAACCTAAACCTGAACCTGATTTGGTTCGAGTATCTCCGCTTTCTACTTGCTCGAAGCCTTCCAATATTCGTTCAATTTTATTTTCAGGTATACCTATTCCAGTGTCAGAGATGACTAATTCAATACCAAAATCTTCAATAAAGTATGCGACATTAACCGATCCTTTATCTGTAAACTTAACCGCATTACCTATAATATTGAATAGTACTTGTTGTAACCTAGATTTATCAAGAAAAACCTGTTCATTATCTTCGGTGTGTTCAAAAACCAAAGAAACATTTTTTTCCTTTGCAGAATGAGAACAAACTTTTATGACATCATCAATCAATGCGATTAAATCAAATTGTGCATTCACAATGGTTATTTCGCCTGAGCGAGTTTTCGACATTTCGAGAATATCGTTAATCACTAATGCTAACTGTTCACCACTTGATTTAATTAAACGAATCATATCTAACGTAGATTCATCAACTTGCGTTTCATTTTGTTCTATTATTACTTCAGATAACCCTATAATTCCATTAAGAGGTGTCCGTAATTCATGTGAAGTATTTGCGAGCACTCTATCTTTGACGAAATCGAGTTCTTTAAGTTGTTGATTAACCGCGATTTGCCGAGCCAGTTCTTTTTTATTGACAAACCAATACACTAAAAAACATGCCATTACGACAATAATTCCAATAATAATGAACCATATTAGCTGTTCTTGTTTTTGTTGTTCTATTTGAAGATTAAGAATTTTTTGATCTTTCTCAAACCGCTCTAACTTCAATCTTGTTTCTTCTACTTGGCGTTCAACTTTGGTAACTTCTGCGAGCATTTGTACTTTTTCACCCGATATATTGCTTTCAATATTTTGGATTTGTTCAAATAGCCTATAAGCTTCTTTGTAATTGTTTTGCTGGATTAAAACATTTTGTTGTAGCTTTAATAACTGCAAAAGCTGAGTATTCAACTCTAATTTCGTTGCTGCTTCAATTGCCATGGTGAGTATGTCATCTGCTTTTTTAAAATCATGACGGTCAAGATGGAGTTCAATTTCATTTTTTAACGCTATCACATATAAACCTTCAAATTGATTTTTTAATGCAATGTCCTTAATCCTTTTTAGGATTTGTAGAGCATGATCATAATTTTTCAGGTGTCGATTAAAATCAGCATCAGCGAGTAAAAAATAGTATTCTGAGAATTGATTTTCATAAGTTTTTAGAACATCATAACCTTTTTGCAAATAACGTTTAGTTTCTTCTATTTGTCCTGAGCTGAATAGTAAATTTATTAATGCGGTGTAAGCCACCAATTTTTGATTCGCTGGTCTTTCTACGCCATTAAGTGCCGGCAACAAACGAATATACTCTAATGCTTCGTTATGCCGCCCTAGCCTGAGGTAGACGCCCGAAAGATTATTCAGTGTGCTCTCTAACCCAATGATGTCATCAATTCGTTGAGAAATTTTGTAAGATTCTAAGTAAAAAGCTAGTGCTTTCTCAGTGTTACCAAGAACTAAATTGATTGATGCAATATTAGAAATGCTTCTGGCTAGGTCTTTTTCGTTCTTCTTTTGAATCGCTTCCTTTTTTGCCATTGATGCCATTTTAAAAGATTCCGCATAGTCTCCTTTTTTAAATAGCTCATAGGCATCTATATTGAACTGAGAATAATATTCCTGAACATCAGTTGCTCTGACAATTGAAGGAAATAAAATTAGAATAAAAGTTATGTTATATATTGCTCTATATATGTAACTATTAGTTTGCATCCCGCTTATTTTAAGATTTTACTCGAGCCGCAGTAATGTGCGTATTAAATGAAATTGTGTAAGAAGCGCCTAAACGTTCTTTGATCAAATCGTATTCATTGTTAGCCATCAGCTCGATGTCGTCTTTTTCAATCTCATAAATCTCCATCAATTTCTTTGGGTTCTTTTTATATAGATTTTTAAGCGTATCATTGGTTGCCATCTCTACCATAAAGTCCGCTAGTTTATCTGTCATAACCTTTCTCCTTTTAAATGTGACTATTCTTTATACCCTTATTAAATACAGACTTCAATCAGATATTGTTCTGAATTAATAATTTCACAAAAAGTCGAAATTATAAAAAGTATAACTTTGTACCGCAGTAATTACATAAGTTCCTTTAGAGTTTCATAAATGCTCAATATCAACCTTCCACTTTTTACAAAATTCAATGTTAAGTCTTGGGTTACTTAATGGTGGAACGTAAAGCGTGGTAACTGAATTGACTTTAATATTTACTAAGTCTTGAATTGTAACTTCTTCGGTTCTTGGAGGGATAATTGGCAATATGGAGGCTTCGTAGACTATTGTTTTATGATTATCTGGAAAATATTCTAGTAATTTTTCTCTCAGCATGAATAGTCCATCCTTGGAGGGGGTAAGCTTAGTTAACGTTTCATCCCCTACTACCCCTATCTGCCATAGAATTAATGCTGCATTTGGATTGATTGAGTGGTGATAAAAGAGAAATTGACTCGCTTCGTAGGCTTGACATCCTCTATCACCGGGGTCCACGCCTAAATCTGCGAATAGACAATCTTCAGCTGAAATCGCCGGTAACATTTCTGCGTCAAAACCTTCTTTTTTTGCTTGCTTTACCATCTGGTGAGAAGGATAAACAAATACTCCAGGGTGACCATAAAAAATAGCGCAGACATGCATTCCAGCTCGCACATCCTTTAGGACTGAATCAACCATTAGGATATAACTCTCATGTCGATTTGTGCCATTTTTATTTGATTTTTGATCAAAATATAAATTACCTAAATCTTTAATATTCGAATTAAGTTTTTCTAGAGTAGAGTAGCCAAGTGGATCGGGAACGAGTGAGTGCACGACATCGGCAACTTCTATTCTATTGATTGATTCTTGCGATAAGTGAGCAGGAGTTATTATTCCTGTACCAACGACAGCTAAACGACCTTTTTTCATAATCTCTCAATTTTATACGTACGAAAAGACCTGATTGGATTACCAGCTCAACGAATGAAGAAATGAGTCTATAGAACTGTTTAGCCCTTGTGGACTGCTAAATGGAGTTAATAAATAAAATTGACAACCAGCTTTTGTAGCGCCCAATCCATCGGTTTGTTCTTCATCACCTACATGTAACAGTTGTTCTGCTTGAATCTTATGATCTTTGATTACTTCGTTGTACATTTCTATATGGGGTTTTGCTCGATGGCCTAGTTGAGGCGAATAGTTTTTCGAAAAATACTTTCCTACCACTAAATTACTGGCATCACAGTTGCCATTTGTCACACTAACTAGCGTGTATCTGCTCGATAACTTTTCCAACATGCATGTGATTTCATTTGGGATAGTTGCTCGCTGCCTATATTGTAAAAATATTTCGGTTGCTTTCTTAACAATTGATTCTGAGTTTTCTAATTCAGCACAAACATAACGCAAGCAATCTTGGCGCAAAAGGGTGAGGTTATCGTAAGCGATGTTCTTACTTTCAAAAAGTCGTTTTCTCGTCGAAAAAAAAAGTTCAAAATTAAAATTTTTATTTTGTTTTAAAAATTCTGACTTCAAGTATTTTTGGCTTTCTTCTTCTGCCAATTTAATAACTGGTTGATTATCATAGAGTGTATTGTCTAGATCAAAACTAATCACTCGGATTTTGTCTACTTTAATATCTGAAATTTTTTTGGATTCCATTTAACAAACAGTAAAATTAAACTTTATGTAGTCTAATCATGCCTATCACTGTTTTTGCAATTAATTCAATAAATAGCGTTCCCATTTCTGGTGCAAATCGTGACTCATCTTTACTCGCTAAAGCTAACAACCCAAACTGGCAATTTTTTCCCAAGGGAATTAATGCACTAGAGTTTAGATCCGCAGCTAATTCACCAAAAAGCTCGACTTTAACACTTTTTTCTAATCTGCCGCACAAAGGTGAACTTTCCGGGAATTGGTTTTTTAGGAGCTGCTTTATAGCCTCTGATTGACTAAATATTTTGGCAGGATGGCAAGCTTCATAGTTACCTATTAAAACGAGCGCACAAGCATCTAATTCAAATTCTTTTTTTAATCCAGTAATTATTTTGTTAATCAATTCATCCATATTTTTTGCATTCAGCAAACTCAACATGAAACGATTACAGTTTTGCAAAAGATCCTCATTTCTAAAAGCTGACTGTAGCATTTCTACTAATTGATTTTGTAATGACTGATTTTTTTCCCTTAAAGTTTTCACTTGCCGTTCCACCAGAGAAGGTACATCGCCTTTGTCATGAGCCAAATCAATGTGAGATAACAAATCAGGTTGCTTAACAAAAAAATCAGGATTATCACAAAGATATTGTCTTACTGCAGCTTCTTCCATCATGGTGTTAAATCGATCTGATTTTAATTCTTCTTTCACTTTGATTGATTCTAAGTTAATCGGAGTTTTTTTACTTGACTCTAATGCCTGTCTTTGAAGCGATTGTTCAAATGAGTTTGTCATTATTATTTCCCAATAAATATAGAATGAAAAATTGTTTTTTATTAAATTTCTAAATAGCCATGATATACAAAATCTGCCGGACCGATCATTTTTAATGATTGACCTTTTCCAGCCCAGTCAATATGCAAATGTCCGCCAGGTAAGTAAACCTTTGCGCGTTGGCTGAGTTTATTTTGCAATCGACCAACAACCATACTTGCGCAAGCACCCGAACCACACGCTAAAGTTTCACCAGCGCCACGTTCAAAAACTCTCAGCCTCACTTCACTTTCCGACACAATATTCATAAAACCTACATTAACGCCTTGAGGAAATAGATGATGTTGATTAATTTCTTTACCAACATTTTCTACTAAATCATCTGAAAGTTCATCTTGTAAATCGTCTACGTTAATGACACAGTGAGGGTTTCCCATTGAAACCGATCCAAATTCGAGGGTTTGCTTTGTCAAAGTCATCTCATAACGTAGCGACTCTTCGTGATGGGCGAGAGGAATTTTTTCAGGTTCTAAAACAGGTACACCCATATCGACGCTGACTAATCCATTTCGCATTAATTGCAAATTCATGATCCCTTTTTGCGTGCTCACTCGGAATTTGTGTTTCCAAGTTAAGCCCATTTTTTTAACAAATTTGGCCAAACAGCGAGCGCCATTTCCACATTGTTCAACCTCACTTCCATCAGCATTAAATATTCGATAGTGAAAATCAACATCTGGCTGTGGTGGTGGTTCAATTAATAGTAGTTGATCAAATCCTACCCCTTTGTTTCTATTTGAAAGTTTTCGAATTTGATATTCATTAAAATAAATATTTTGTGATATTCCATCCACAACCATAAAGTCATTTCCCAACCCATGCATTTTTGCAAAGCTTAACATCATCGCTTTTTATTTCCTTCTGAAGAGTCTAGTTTTTCAGGAAGTTGATGAGCGTTATCGGAACGCTCAATGGGTTTTGGGTTCTTTGTATCAGCAGTTGGCTCTAAAAATAAAGCGCTTTTATTGCCACAATTACACAATAACAAGCAACAACTTGTTAGAAGGAATAAACGCCAGCCTATAATATTACGGTGATTTAAAGTCATTTGCTTTTCTTTTGATCGTTAAGATATTTCATATATTTGGGTAGATAAACACCCACATCCGCGACTTTAACATTTTCTAATTGTTTTAACGTAGCGTTGATATTGATATTAAGTGCATTCAGCCATTTTTTGTTTTCGCCAAACTCTTCTAATCCATCAATTAACATTTCAGTCGAAGTGGATACTGACGAAGCACCATTGACAGTAATTTGATTTGCAGCATTATCAATTGCCCGTTTAGTATAGGAAGCAAGCTTAACTCTAAAAGGATGATCGCTTGCTAACTGTCGCATTACCGCTAGCATCCCCCTAACATTGATAGAATGATAAACTAACTTGGAATTAAAGGGGTCTAACCAACGACCGTTTTCTAATAATCCCGGTAATACGCCATACTCTAATTTATCAATAGCGGCCTTTATAAATACCTCTTGCTCGCTGATTGAGTAAAATTCCGCCAATAGCCACGCGGCAAAAGCATTATTTGCCCAATCTGTATCGATTGCTTGAGACATTGCCCATTGACTAGCTTTTTTTGCACTTTCAAAAAATTTTTGATCTTTAGTAATTCGAAAAGCTTCTACCATTGCTACGCCAGCGGTAGAGTGATCATAAAGTAACTCGCCTCTGTGATCGGCGATTAGCCAACCATCTACAATTGCATCCGGATTCTTGCGCAATATTCGATTAATCATGATGGTTTGACGTTGGTCTTTTCCTCTCAAATCTGGCATTGGAAACAAGCCATTTTCTTGTTGTAAACCTAACAAGTAGTTTGCGCCTTTGGTAATAATATTTAGATGTTTTTGCTGTTTATAGGTGTTCAATGAATATAAAATCGAATAAGTAATCACTGGTCGAGCTGCCGCCCTTAGGCCTTGCTTCATCTTATCCGGATTACCATTTGGAACCTGGCGCCACAAAGCTTTATTGTGAATATCATCGTTGATTGATTGCCAAAGAATTCCAACGGGCTTTCTGTCTGGAATCTTTGTTTCTATAGGTGCAAAATAAGACGGGGCAACATCTGGATTTCCCGCCCAATTTCCAAGTTTTTGAATAATAGAAGTGACATTTTGCTGTATGCTGGCTAAATCTCGTTTTTGTTGTGCATTTCTAACTTCATTCAACAATGGCCTAACTTGTTTTTGAATACTTTCAGGAGGCAGGCTTCCCGGGGTTGCTGGTTTGGTAAATTCCTCTGTGTAAGCAGTTGCTATCGTACACACCCCTAATACAGCTACACCTAAAAGTGAATTTAAAGTCTTTCGTGTAAATGTTTTAACATCCATTTTAAATTCCCCTAAAACTGCTAAAAGTTCCATTATTTCAATAAATTACACCGATTCTAAAGGATCGGCAATAAAATGGGAATATTTTGAGCGATTATTAGCTAATTTAAACCCTCTAAGAGTATTTAAACCAAAATTTGTTTAGCTTAATTTAGACATAATCAGATTTAGTCGGTTTTCTAAATCTCTTTTAACATTTAGAAGTTCAACAATATTGACTTCCTGTCTATTTTTTCCTAAATCAAGATCAGTGATATAGATTGGATAATGTGCCTTGTTTTTTCGCTCCGCGAGAATATCTTGAACCAAGCTTGAATAAGTCGATTCTTTATCAATTTCAAAAAGATAATCTTTATCATTTGAGTAAAAGTTAAACGCTAAAGGATTGTCATTATTTCTAATTTTAATCGCTTGAACCAATTTAAAGTTATTCATATTTAGTTCAATATTTTTTATCAAAGTTAACTTTATATTTTGCCCATTTGAGACACCCTCATTCGTTTTTAATTTGAAAGTTGAATTTGTGCGCTTAGTATCGCATCTAAAATAATCGACTTCGAGGGTTTTAACATCATCAATTCTGTTCGCTGCTTTCATAAAAAATTGCTGATAATGAGCGATTATTTGTTTGAGATTGACATCTTTATGTCGCCGTGCATGTATGGCACCTAGGCTCGATTTAAAAATCAGTTCAATAGTTTGATTAGATATTTCATTGATAAAGCATTGATGGTTTTTACTCGCACGTCGAGACAAAACAGATTGTTCTATAGGCCGTAAAGGTAAATACTGATCAACTTGAGTTCTTAATTTTATAGAGTTTCCGCCATCTACCTTAGCTAGCTTAACACTATTTAATAACTTTTCTTTATCCGTTAGCAATTTATACTGAATCATTTGTTCATCTATACAGATAGACAAATACTTTTTTCCTATACACATTAAATAAAAATTAGTGCAGTTCGATTTCTTGCTGTGAGCAGATAATTTTACCCATTGTTTTAACAAATAAGAAAATCTTTCAACAATCGCTTTGTTTTGTAACAGTCCATGGCAAAAATAGGAGGGTTCATCATTGGTATATAAAGAGATTATCAAATCTCGATACTTTTGAAAAAACTCCGGAATTGCAGAATCACCTTCAAAATAATCCAAATCAACTTCACCCCAACTATTTAATGTGAGAGTGTGAAACGAGTAGGCCAGATTAGTTTTTTCCGCGCTAAGTGATAGACAGTCTAAATTATCGGCTATAAGATACCGATCTCGATCTTTTTCATTTAGGAGAGGATCAACGCCAGTATTAATAAAAATACCTAATGACATTGTTTTTGCTTGTTCCTTAAAATTGAAATTTGTTTGTTTGTTTTGTTCTGAGCGAATCCAGCCCAATATTTCCCTTGAAGTTTGTTTGGCGTAATTTTGATCAAAATAACTATTGCTTGTGTAAAGATGAAAGTGCGTATTTTTATCAATAACATTATTAATACAGCCCCATGTCAAACAATCAAACAACGAAGTCGCATTAAAGATTGGTTCATTAATCAGAATTTGGTTTTCTGGTATTTGATCTTGAAATACAGACCAACTGTTATTTTTGTTCGAAAGAGTTAAAGTATTCTCGGTTACATCATTGGCAATGCCATTGTTTAAACTATCAATTTTACCATTTCGACGCTCAAATGATGCATACAGTTGCCTACCAAGCTGGGTTAATTCTTGTTTGATATTTTTATTCATTACACCTTGAACGCGAGCAAAATTTGACAAGTTATAATAACTACTGGTTAATTCTCTTATTAAATCTTTTCGTTGTTCTGCTACATTATTAATCTTCCAATTAGGCCGATTATTTAGCCTCGCAAGGGTCGCATCGCTCCAACCCCACTCAATCACTAGACTTTGCATCAGTTTATAACGCCAGCTTTTATTCTTTTCATATTGAATATTGAGCTTAACTTTAAGACCAGATTTTAAATAGAAAGCACGCCTTAGAAAATCGAGCTTTTGTGGTGAATTTGAAAGAGCTGACTCAGAAAATTTCAACACAAGTAAATAAGGATCGCATTCAGTTGTGCTCTGCTGATTAGAATGCAAGATTGATTTGAGTTGCGATGATAGAATGCCGCCACACGGAAAATTTTGTGCGTAAACTTCTAACGCCATTAATTTTACAAAAGATTTATAGGGAGAGTTGATTGACTTATAGAGTTGCCATAGCGCTGCGGTAAAATATTCCGATGCTGGAATCGATCGAACTTCACCAAAATCGATCCAATCATGCTGGTCTAAATGTTTTTGAGCTATCAACCGATTTGAAAACTCGGAATAGTTTTCTGACTCTGGAACTAGCCACCACAAAGGTTTTCTACCGACTAACCAAACAGCTGTTCTATAAAATTCATCTAATAATAAAAAACGCTGCGTATTCCCACAATTTTCACTATCGAGTAATTTAATATTTTTTTGGCTAAAATCTTTTTGATTTACCAGATAAAAATTTAGTTCGATTCCTTGTTCTGCAAACCATATTTTTATATTTTCTGCTTTATTATTTAGCTTTTGACTCAACTCCTCGTTCAATTCATTAGCGAGACAAATCCATAGATCGATGTCGCTGGAGATTGATTGCCCCAAAGTCCCCATGCTACCCATTAAAAACAAACTTGAAATGGAAAAAAACCGATGTGCTTTAGATTGATAATCAAAACTCTGACTAATTGTTTTAACAATTTGTTTTTCAAGATTTGTGGGTGAATAATTGGGTATCCCACAGGGAGTAAAGCTATCAAAATAACCCGGTAACATGGGATGGTTTACATGAAACAATAATGGAAACAAACGCAAGTAATCTTGTTGCTTAGGTGTTAACCCAGACAACATTCTGTTAAAT
>JBMYPE010000039.1:0-9784 GCA_049600015.1 Kangiellaceae bacterium | reverse complement strand
TGGCGGCTCTTTATCTGGCGTGCGAGCCGATGACTTAGGTGCGATCCCCATCAAAGCGTTAATCGATCGAAACCCTCAGGTGAATTGGCATGAGGTCGATGATCTTTATTATGGTTGTGCTAACCAAGCGGGTGAAGATAATCGTAACGTGGCACGAATGAGTGGTCTGCTTGCTGGTCTTCCTCAAACGGTTCCGGCAATGACCATTAATCGTTTGTGTGGTTCGGGAATGGATGCCATTGGAACCGCCGCTCGCGCAATCGCTAGCGGTGAACAGTCAATGGTCATTGCGGGCGGCGTTGAACAAATGTCTCGGGCACCTTTTGTAATGCCTAAAGCAGATTCTGCATTTTCACGTAAGGCTGAAATTTTTGATACTACGATGGGTTGGCGTTTTGTTAATAAAAAGTTGGCTGAACAATATGGCGTTGATAGCATGCCAGAGACAGCTGAAAACGTCGCAGAACAATTTAATATTAACCGAGAAGATCAAGACAAATTTGCCTGTAGAACTCAGGAAAAAACTCAAGTGGCTCAACAAGCCGGAGTTTTTGAAAATGAAATTGTTCCGGTTACCGTAAAAATCAACCGAAAAGAAACTAAAGAATTTTGTGTTGATGAACATCCAAGACCAAGTACCTTAGAAGGACTAGCAAAACTGAAAACGCCTTTTAAAAAAGATGGTACCGTAACGGCGGGAAATGCATCGGGGATTAATGATGGTGCATGTGCTTTATTGATTGCTAACGATCAACAAATTGAAGAACAAAAATTGACGCCTATTGCGCGAGTAGTTGGAATGGCAACCTCAGGATTAGAACCTAAAATAATGGGTTATGGGCCTGTTGAAGCTTCACGAAAAGTTTTGAAGAACGCTGGTTTAACCCTTGAGCAAATGGATGTGATTGAGTTGAACGAAGCATTTGCTGCGCAAGGTTTGGCAGTGATGCGTGCATTAGATTTAGCGGACAATGATAAGCGAGTTAATCCTAATGGAGGAGCCATTGCGTTAGGCCATCCTTTGGGAATGAGTGGAGCCCGATTAGTGATGACAGCAGCTTATGAATTACAAAGAAATGGCGGTCAATATGCACTTTGCACAATGTGTATTGGTGTTGGTCAAGGTATAGCAATGATTATCGAAAAAGCATAAGAGATAGAAAACTATTTCCGCAGAGAATCACAGAGATGAAAGCTCTATATTGATTTAATCTCTATTAGCTCTGTGCCTATGTGGTGAAAAATGTTTTTAATCTTTTAGTAAGATTATTGGAGAATATGATTATGCAAACAGTTAACGATGCAGAAGAACAACTCAAATTCGATCAACGAATTAAGGAAGAGCAAAAAATTGAACCGACCGATTGGATGCCAGATGCTTATCGCAAGAATTTAATCCGTCAAATGTCTCAGCATGCTCACTCTGAAGTGATTGGAATGCAACCGGAAGGTAATTGGATTACACGCGCACCCACTTTAAGAAGAAAAGCAGTTTTACTTTCAAAAGTTCAAGACGAAGCTGGTCATGGACTTTATTTGTATAGCGCTACGGAATCTTTAGGAGTATCACGAAGCGAACTGATTGAAGCGCTACAAACGGGTGCTGCAAAATATGCGTCAATTTTTAATTATCCAACTTTAACTTGGGCTGATATCGGCGCGATTGGCTGGCTTGTTGATGGTGCAGCTATTGTAAATCAAATTTCTTTACAAAGAACTTCCTATGGCCCTTACTCCCGAGCAATGATTCGAATTTGTAAAGAAGAAAGTTTTCACCAACGCCAAGGCTATGAAATTATGACCGTTCTGGCAAAAGGATCTAAAGAACAAAAACAAATGGCGCAAGATGCCATGAACAGAAATTGGTGGCCATCTCTGATGATGTTTGGCCCTCACGATAGCGACTCTGCTCATTCAGGAAAATCCATGCAATGGAAAATAAAGCGGGTGTCGAATGATGAGTTAAGACAAAAGTTCATTGATCAAACAGTTCCACAAATAGAAGCACTCGGTTTAGACATGCCGGATCCGGAAATTAAATGGAATGAAGAACGAGGTAGTTATGATTCTGGTGAGATCAATTGGGAAGAGTTTTACCAAGTTATTAACGGTAGCGGACCTTGTAACTATCAGCGACTAAAACACCACAAGAAAGCGCATAAAGAAGGTGAATGGGTTAGAGAAGCAGTAAGAGCTTATCAAGAAAAACAAAAAGCTAAAGAGCTATCTAAAAACACACAAAGCGTTGCTTAACAAAATATTGAGAAAAAATCATGAGCCAAAATAAACACAACAATCAAGAGCCAACAGTTAATCAAGAACACCTAGCCGTTTACGAAGTTTTCATTCGTTCCAATCGCGGTCTCGATCACAAGCATGTTGGTAGTTTACATGCAGAAAGCCCAGAGCACGCTTTAATGTATGCGAGAGATTGCTATATGAGGCGTTCAGAAGGAGTGAGTGTTTGGGTGGTTAATGCAAAAGATATAACTGCTTCCCAAGAAAGTGACATAGCTAATTTTATTGACCCAATGGATGATAAACCCTATCGACATGCGACGCATTATGTCTTGCCCGATAACGTAACCAACATGTAAAAGAAGAATTTAAAATGAATACTAATCAACAAAATTTAGTTCGATTTTTAATCGGTTTGGGGGATGACTCTGTTGTTCTTAGCCATCGCTTATCTGAATGGTGTAGCAATGGTCCATATTTAGAAGAAGACATCGCACTCTCTAATATTGCGCTCGATTATATTGGCAGAGCCAGAATGTTCTATCAATATGCAGTGGAGCTTGAAGGAAATACTCGTACGGAAGATGATATCGCCTATTTACGCAACGAAAGAGAATTCACCAACCTTTTGATTCACGAATTACCAATCAATGATTTTGCTTTTACCATGGTGCGTCAATACTTGTTGGATGTTTATTATTGCGAGTACCTTTCCCAACTTTGTGAATCTGCTGACGAAAGAATTTCTGCTATTGCAAATAAAGCAGTAAAAGAAAGTCGATACCACCTAAAACGCAGTCAGCCTTGGATAAAACAGCTCGCAGAAGGAACAGACGAAAGTCGAGAACGAATTCAATTTGCATTGGATGAACTGGAGAACTTTGTCGGTGAATTATTTCTAATGGAACAATGGGAAATAGATTTAGTTGATAGTAACTTGGCCGTCGATAGAAAAAGCTTGGAGTCTAATTGGAATAATGAGGTTCAATCATTCTTAGCGGAGTCTGATATGAGTTTTCCTGATAGTCAATTACAAATTAGAGGTGGTCGCAACGGAATTCATACTGAGCATTTAGGGCATATGTTAAGTGAAATGCAGTATATTCAAAGAAGTATGCCAGGACTTGAGTGGTAACTCACCAACCATGAACATCATACCTACTTTTTCACCCGAGTTTGCTAAAAGAAAATCTTATCGAAATGCTGCTCCCGATAAAAAAATATGGGATATTCTTGATAACGTTTTTGATCCAGAATTACCGGGATTAACTATTTGGGATTTAGGTATTTTACAAGATGTTGAATCCACTCAAGAAAGAATAAAAATAGTAATAACACCTACCTATAGCGGTTGCCCTGCGGTAGATTCTATTACTCAAGATATAAAAACAGAACTACTAAAATTCGATTATAAACAAGTTGAAGTAGAGATTACTTTATCACCCGCTTGGAGCACCGATATGATTTCTCCGGCTGGACGACAACATTTAAAAAATATTCAAATCGCACCACCTGACAAAAATGATCGGGTCTGTTGTCCAATTTGTGATAGTAAAAATACCAAACTACTTAGTCAGTTTGGATCAACTGCTTGTAAATCCTTATATCAATGCAACGATTGTTTGGAAGCTTTTGATTACTTCAAACATTTTTAAAAGGTCATTATGATGAACACCGATTTTTATCCATTAACCATTGCAAATGTCGAACGCCTGACTAAAGATGCAGTATCTATTGAATTTTTAGTACCTGATGATCTGAAAGAAATCTTTAACTATCATCAAGGGCAACACATCACCGTTAAGTTAGACATAGATGGTCAAGATATTCGCCGCTCTTATTCAATTTGCAATGGCATATCAAAACAATCCCTAAAAATAGGAATTAAAGCAATAGAAGAAGGCGTATTCTCAAACTTCGCAAATACAAAATTAACAAAAGGAATGACACTAGAAGTAATGCCGCCGCAGGGGCATTTTTATTCGGAACTATCAAAAGACGCTGCGAAGAATTATTTACACATTGCTGTGGGTAGCGGCATAACACCAATGCTTTCACATATTGAGTCTATTTTATTAAGTGAGCCGAACTCAAGAATCACTTTATTGTATGGCAATCAAAGAACTTCCTTAATGATGTTTAGAGAAGAGTTATGCTTTATAAAAAATCAGTATCTCGAACGTTTTCAGTGGCATAACTTTTTCACCAAAGAAGAAAATGATGCTTCTATTCTCAATGGTAGAATAACTCCACAAAAACTGATTGATCTCGATAAAGCAAAAATGCTTGAACTAAAATCTTTTAATGATGTATTTGTTTGCGGACCGGAAGAGCTTACTTTAAAAATTGCTGAAACTTTTGAGTTTTGGGGATTAGACAAATCAAATATTCATTATGAGTTATTTTTCTCAGGTGATGCAGTCAAGGAAGCTGAAAAGAACAAAGCGGAACGCGCAAAAAGATATGGCAATAAGACATCATCCGTTGCGGTTAAAGTAGCTGGACGAAAAGTATTAATGGGTCTTGAGATGGGTGGTGAGAATATTTTAGATGCCGCTATAGAAAACGGTGCCGACTTACCCTTTTCTTGTAAAGCGGGAGTATGTGCAACTTGTAAAGCGAAAGTCATCAAAGGTAAAGTTGAAATGGACTTAAATCATTCGTTAACAGAGCAAGAAGTTGCCGATGGCATGATTCTAACCTGTCAAGCACATCCTGTTTCTGATGATGTGGAAGTCGATTTTGATTTTAGTTAGTTCCTAGTATCTTATGACTGCCCTTGATACTTTTATCAAAAATAGAACCATACAGGCGAATATAAGTTGTAAAACTTTTATTGTGACCGTATTCGGTGATGTTATTTCTCAACACGGTGGCTGGGTATGGCTAGGCAGTTTGATCGAATCCTTATCCAGTTTAGGTTATTCTGAACGCTTGGTAAGAACTTCGGTTTTTCGTTTAGTGGAAGATGACTGGTTGCAAGTAAAAAAAATTGGTCGAAAAAGTTATTATGGTTTAACACAATCAGCAAATAATCATAACAAAAAGGCGGCTCGGCGAATTTATGCTTCCTCTAATGTTTCCGATAAAAATAACTGGCTAATTGTTATACTTTCCACGATTCCAGAAGAAAAACTAATTCCGTTTAAGCGCCAGTTAAAATGGTTGGGCTTTAGTTCTATTGTTAATTCAGTTTTTGCACATCCATCTTTTGATCGAAGCTCACTCGATGAAACACTTAAAGAATTAAACTTATTAGGCGAAGTGATCGTGTTTTCTGCCAAAACTATTAATGAAGCTTCTTCTATCGCATTAAAAAAACTTGTTTTTCAAAAATGGAACTTAGCACAATTACAAAATTTATATAAGCAGTTCTATAACGACTATTATCCAATTTTTGAGCTTATTATCAATGGCGTTAATTTAAGTGATCATCAAAGTTTTCAATTGCGTTTACTGATCATTCATGAATACCGTCGCATTCTACTTTCTGATCATGAACTCCCTAAAGCCATGCTACCAAATGATTGGAGCGGGGTAAGCGCTAACAACTTAGTTAAGCAGTTATACTCTAAACTAGAGATATCTTCGAGTCATTATATTTGCAATAGTTTAGAATCTTTTGACGGATTTTTACCTCTTGCTTCAAATGAATTCAGCTTTCGATTTAAATAAGAGAACACCTATGACAACACCTGAACACCACTCTCCAGTAAGTTATTCGTCAGATAATGAAATCGGAATCATTAGCATTGATTATCCACCAGTCAACGCACTTTCACAATCTGTACGACAAGGTATTATGGATGGCATAGAAAAATTTGAAGCCGACCAAACAATTAAAGCGATCATTATTCGATGCAAAGATAGAACATTTATAGCCGGTGCAGATATTAAAGAATTTGGAGCAGCTCCTTTAGAACCTCACTTACCTGATGTCGTCAATCGAATCGAAGCAAGTTCTAAACCGGTGATTGCAAGTTTATTTGGAACATCTCTAGGCGGCGGTTTTGAAGTCGCCTTAGCTTGCCATTATCGTGTTGCGCTCGCATCGGCGAAAGTGGGTTTACCAGAAGTTAACTTGGGATTAATTCCGGGCGCTGGCGGTACACAGAGATTGCCTAGAATGGTTGGCGTAAAAAAGGCGCTGGAAATGATCACCAGTGGTGTCCACTATTCTGTAACAACACTTCCATCGAACCTGTTCGATTGCATCTTTAATGCTAATGATGATCTCAATGAATCAACACTAAAGTTTGTAAAAGATTTAATTGATTCTAATAAACTTGCTTGTATTAAAGTCGGAGAAATTAAAATAGTAAACGATATTGAAGACTGGAATCAAACGATCTCATTGGTGAGTAAAAAGTCACGAGGAAAAGATGCACCTAATGTTGCCGCAAGCATATTGCAAAATAGTTTAGATCTAAACATCTCTCAAGGAATGGCTCTTGAGCGCAAAGAATTTTTAAAGCTAAAAGAATCCGAACAATCTGCTGCGTTGCGTTTTGCATTTGGAGCCGAAAGACAAGCTGCTAAAACCGATTTCAAAGCCGCTCCGTTAGACGTGAAAACTGTCGGAATTATCGGCGGTGGTACAATGGGGTCAGGGATAGCAACTGCCTTTTTGTCATCTGGATTTAAAGTGGTGCTAATTGAACAAAACGATGAAGCTTTAGCAATGGGAAAAGAAAGAATCCAAAAGAACTTTTTAAATAATATAAAGCGTAAAAGAATGTCTCAAAAATCGGTCGATGGATTCCTCGCATCATTTTCTACTTCCATCGACTATCAATCACTCAGTGAATGTGATCTAGTCATTGAAGCGGTTTTTGAAAATATGGATGTGAAAAAAATAATATTCAAACAATTTGATCAAGTCTGTAAACCATCATGTATTCTGGCGACCAATACGTCCTATCTTGATATTAACGAAATATCATCCGTTGTTTCAGATCCCTCACGAGTCATTGGCATGCACTTTTTTAGTCCTGCCAATGTTATGAAGTTACTCGAAGTTGTTAAGGCAGAAAAATCATCTGAACAAGCTCTAGTCACTGCAATGTCGGTGGCTAAAAAGTTGAGAAAAATTTCAGTGATGGTGGGCGTTTGTTTTGGCTTTGCTGGAAATAGAATGTACACGCGATATGGTCGAGAAATTCAGCAAATGTTACTAGAAGGCGCAAAGGTTTCACAAATAGATACGGCACTTACCAAATGGGGAATGGCAATGGGACCTCTTGCTGTGGTGGATATGTCGGGCATAGATATTGGTTGCAATGCAAGGCGATCTCAAGAGTTTCCATCCTATGATCCAGGCTATTTTAAAGCAGCGGAACTCATGTTTAACAATAATCGTTATGGGCGCAAAACTAAAGCGGGCTTTTATCAATATGATGAATCTGGAAAATCATCCAGTGATCCATTAGTCGATAAAATGATTACTGAGAAAGCAATAGAATTAGACATCGAACAAAAACAGTTTAGTGACAATGACATTACCGAGAGAGCAGTGCTGGCATTAATCTCTGAGGGATTACAGTTACTAGCAGACGGCATAGTACAACGCGCCTCAGATATTGATGTGATTTGGTTGCACGGCTATGGCTTTCCTCGGCACAAAGGTGGTCCAATGTTTCAAGCGAAGCAAATGGGAAAAGAAGCCTTAGAATCAAAACTTGATAAGCGTAGAAAGGTAGAAGGTGATAGAATTTGGCCTAAAGTTGACACAAGTTTGATCTATTAGGAATAACATGAAAAAAACCTTCTCACTAACTCACGAAAAAATAAAGTATCCTCGTATGATAGAGGCCGCTAAACATGAAGTAAAAAAATATCTTAAGCGAGAAAGGAACAAACCTCTAGCTGAAGGAGCCGATTTTTGGGATTTCGATTGTCGTTACGGTGCTGACGAAAACAATGCGCAAACTATTCATACCGCGCAAATTAGTAATTGTATTGATGACGCAGAAAAATTAGAGCTAAGCTCTTTCTACTTAGAAATACTGGCAAAGCCTGGATACAAAACCAAGAAATAGAAGAGTAAGCTATTTTGGCCAAAATAATGGTATTACAACATGTTCCCTATGAACCATTGGGTACATTGGACCCATTGATTAGGGAACGTCGACATAAAATTAAGTACGTGAATTTTGGTCGCTCACCAGAAGTACAACCTAACCTTAAGGGATATCATGCCCTAATAATTTTGGGTGGCCCAATGAACATTGGGGAAGAATTAACCTATCCGCATCTTGATACTGAAAAACAACTTGTGTTAGAAGCAATCAAAATGAATATTCCGGTATTAGGAATTTGTTTGGGTGCACAATTGATCGCATCTGCGCTAGGTGCAAAGGTTTATCAGCTAGACGAAGCAGAGATTGGTTGGTATACCTTATCTCGTCCAACTAGTTACAATGCTCAAACAGAAAACCCCATCGGCTCTTTGTTTTCGGACAAACAAAAAATATTTCAATGGCATGGATTTACATTTGATTTACCTGCACAAGCAGAATTAATTTTAGAAGGCAATCAGGTTAAAAATCAGGCTTTTAAAATCAACGGCAATGTATTTGGTTTTCAATTCCACTTAGAGGCTGATCGAGCGCTTATAAAAAGATGGTTAGAACTTCCAGCTCATCAAAAAGAATTAGGACTGGATAAATCAAAAAATAGAATTGAATGGATAAAAGCGGAAACCGAAAAAGAAATTGAACAATCGCTCGAACTAAGCAATAAAATATTCTCGGCTTTTTTAGACTTTATACCTAGCCCAAGATTGTTTCATCGGTTTACTCATAAGTAAACTCTCGTACGCAATATCGATAAACTAATACTTTAAACTCTATCACTCCAGTAACCAGGTTTTCGACTATTATGCATTATAGCTAAAACAAATATTGTGTTTCCGCTAGTTCTATAAATTATAGAGAAAGGAAATTTGCTTAGTAAAAACCTGCGAAAGCCCACATAAAATTTTGGCCACGTTTCCGGCAACTCAATAATCGCTTGATAAGAAGTTTCTAGCTCATTTAAAAAATCATCACCCAAGCCTTTTGCTTGACTCTGATACCAGTCATATGAGGATTTAACTTCATTCTCAATTTCAGGATGAAATATAATATTCTGCATATTATTGCTGGATATTACTTCTTATATCGCTCCAAGAGACTCCTTTTACAACACCTGATTTTAATTCAGAAAATCTACGTTGCGCAAGCTCAGTCCATGCTTGATCGACACTATCATCATGCTTTGCTTCGAGTGAAGAAATTAGACAATGAGCTATTAACGCCTTTTCATCTGAAGATAGATTATCAATACTCTTAATGGCTTCCTTAAATGCTATTGACATATTTTTCTCCAAGTTCTCCTAACAAAATTCTAGCATATTATTAAACTAATTTAATTTTGGCGTTCAGTCTTGAGTTTATAAACTAATTATCTATGAAGGTTTAACAATATTCTATGAAATCCAACCAGCAACATCCTTAGCATAATAAGTCAAAATGGCATCCGCACCAGCCCGCTTAAAACCAACCAT
>JBMYPE010000038.1:0-9791 GCA_049600015.1 Kangiellaceae bacterium | reverse complement strand
TAAATAGCCAAGAGATTCCACTAGATAGCAATGCAACTAGTAATAATTATTCTTCGGCTGAGAATAATAATCTAAAGGTCATTGCGTTAAGAAAAGCGATTGCAGATTTACCTTTTGATCAAAAGAATACGCTATTACTAAAAATGGATAACGGACTTTCCATTGATCAAATTGCAGAGATTACAGGATGTAAGAAAGAAGCAGTTAAAAGTCGTCTTCGATATGCTACTTCGAAATTAAAACAGCTATTGCAATCGAAAATGCACAGCCAATCAGAGGTGTTTTAGATGAAATTATTCCGACGATCTGGAACCAGAAAAAACGATATATATATTGGTGATGAAGAAAGTGATCTCTTATTAAAACAGGTGGAAAGTTTGTTGCGAGAGGATAATGAACTAGAACCTCAGCAAGCGACACAAAAGCAGATTTTGGCTTTTGCTCATCGAGAGCTGAAAACCAATCATGTTGACACTCATGAAAATAAATCCTACGACGCTGAAATACAATTTTCAGGCCACTTAAACTCAAAACAGTGGTGGAGAAGGCTAGCTTTGCCGACATTCGGTGCTGGCAGTTTCGCCCTTACGATTTTTGCGTTCCAGTCTTTGTGGCAGCCTTTATTAGATGATTCGAATAGAAGAGTTAGCTCTATGAGTGATTCTGTTAATGCGGAACAACAAATTGAGCAGCCTATTGTTGAGTTTTCAGTTAGCGAAAGCGATCAATTAAGCCGTCATTCAACGCTCTCTTCTTCTAAATTAAAGAGAGAAGAGTCGGCTGAACAAGCACTAAAAGAGCTTAACGAAAATCAAAAAATGCCAAGCGCAGATCGCCGACTTGCTGATGCCAATGTGAATAGTGATGAAACAGTCAAAGATTTAATAGTTCGTCAGGGTTTTATCTCGGTGGAGAGCAGCACAAATGAGGCTGAGCGTGTGAGTGATCTTGAAAAACAAAATATTTATACCGGCAGTGAGTTATCAAAATCTATCTATCCGGAGAAAGAAATATGGGCAACAAAAATAGTGGCGCTTTATGAGGAGTCTAAAAATACAGAAGCCACAAGAGAGTTAAAAGCGTTTAAAAAAGCTTATCCTAATTTCCCAATTGACGATAGATTAAAACCGTATCTTCGATAATTATCCTAACCATTAAACATCAAATTGACATAAATCATACCTGCGTCAAATTGTCTCTAGGCAAATAGCTATTATTTTGCTTGATTCCTATGTTTTGATCTTTATAATTCCACCACAATAAGGAGGGGTACGGGCAAATATTCTGCAGAATAGCTATATCTTTGCTAAATTTAGTGTAACTTTTTGTGTAAAAGCATGATGTTAAAGCTAGCTTAAAGTCCTAAGTTCCTTATTTTCACTAAATCCTAATAAACAGGTAAGTCCTGTTTTACAATAAAAATTGGAGATCTCTCAATGGCCATTCGACGCAAGTTGATTGCTGGTATTGCTTCATTATTAAGCTTTATGCTTAGTGGTGTAGTACAAGCAGCTTCTGAATTGAATATGCGCCCCGGAGTTACAGAAACGAGTCTAGAAGCTTATGATCTGCACATGGTAGTGGTGTGGGTTATGGTTATTATTTCTGTGGTTGTTTTCGGAGCAATGTTTTATTCATTTATTTTTCATCGTAAATCCAAAAATCCAACGCCTGCTACTTTTTCGCATAGCACGATAATGGAAATTATTTGGACAGCAATACCAATTGCAATTCTCATTTATTTAACAATTCCTGCGGTTAGCTTGTTAATTAAGATGGAAGATGCGTCAGAACCCGAAATGAGTATCCAAGTCACTGGTTCTCAGTGGAAATGGCAATATAAGTACTTAGAGCATGATATTAGCTTTTTTAGTAATTTAGATCGCACTCTCGATGTCACTGATGAGAATTATCTGTTAGCCGTTGATAATGCTCTAGTGATACCAGCAGATACCAAAGTAAGATTTTTAGTTACCGCATCGGACGTCATTCACTCTTGGTGGGTGCCTGATTTAGCGGTTAAAAAAGATGCGATTCCAGGATTTATAAATGAAACTTGGACGAGAGTTCCCAAGCCAGGAACTTACAGAGGCCAATGTACGGAGCTTTGTGGTAAAGATCATGGATTTATGCCTGTAGTAGTCGAAGTTTTAAGCAAAGAAGATTTTGCGGTATGGCTTGAACAAAAAGCTGAAGAAAAGCGTATTGCAGATAAAGCTGCGGCAGAAGCTGCTGCACAAAGCTGGGATATGGACAAATTAATGGCTTTGGGTAAGACAGTGTATGAGACTCAATGTGCTGCCTGCCATCAGGTTAATGGTCTAGGTTTACCTCCTGCATTTCCTGCTCTAAAAGGAAGCGCGATTGCGGTTGGCGCGGTTGAAGGGCATATGGATATCGTAGTGAACGGTAAACAAGGTACAGGTATGGCGGCTTATGGCCCTCAACTAACTGATGCTGAAATGGCTGCTGTTATCACTTATGAGCGAAATGCTTGGGGTAATAATACTGGCGATGCAGTTCAACCCGCTGACATTCAGGCTTTTAAAGCCGGTAACTAAAGGAGAAGATCAATATGAGCGATCATCATCCAACCGGCATTACTCGCTGGTTATACACAACCAATCACAAAGATATCGGCTCGATGTATTTGTGGTTCTCTTTCATTATGTTTTTAGTTGGTGGTGCGATGGCAATGGTTATCCGTGCTGAGCTATACCAACCTGGACTTCAATTTGTAGAACCTAACTTTTTTAATCAAATGACGACCATGCATGGTCTGATTATGGTTTTCGGTGCCGTAATGCCGAGTATGGTAGGTCTGGCAAATTGGCTAATTCCTATGCAAATTGGCGCACCTGACATGGCTTTACCCAGAATGAACAACTGGAGTTTTTGGATTCTGCCATTCGCTTTCACACTGTTACTTTCTTCATTGTTTATGGAAGGCGGTGCACCGAATTTTGGCTGGACATTTTACGCGCCACTTTCGACTACTTACGCTCCACCGAGTACTGATTTCTTTATCCTAGGTGTTCATATGATGGGTATTTCATCCATCATGGGAGCAATTAACGTGATAGTCACAGTATTTAATATGAGAGCGCCAGGCATGACCTTAATGAAAATGCCTTTGTTTGTCTGGACTTGGTTAATTACAGCCTTTTTGTTAATTATGGTGATGCCAGTATTAGCGGGTGTTGTGACTATGATGTTAACTGATCGTCATTTTGGCACTGCATTTTTTGATGCTGCTGGTGGCGGTGATCCGGTGATGTTCCAGCATATATTCTGGTTCTTTGGACACCCTGAAGTTTACATTATGATTCTCCCTGCGTTTGGTGTTGTGTCAGAGATAATCCCAGCATTTTCTCGTAAAAAATTGTTTGGTTATTCCTCAATGGTTTACGCGACTGCATCTATCGCGCTGTTGTCGTTTATTGTTTGGGCACACCATATGTTTACTGTAGGGATGCCATTAGCAGGTGAATTGTTTTTCATGATTGCAACCATGCTAATTGCTATACCTACTGGAGTGAAAGTATTCAACTGGGTAGCTACCATGTGGCAAGGTTCAATCACATTTGAAACGCCAATGCTGTTTTCGATTGCATTCGTTATTTTGTTTACTATTGGCGGATTTTCGGGTGTGATGCTAGCAATGGCACCGGTAGATTTCCAATACCATGACACCTATTTCGTTGTAGCGCATTTTCATTATGTGTTATTCCCTGGTGCCATTTTTGGAACAACAGCCGCCGTTTACTATTGGTTGCCAAAGTGGACCGGAAAAATGTACAACGAAAAAATTGGCAAGATACATTTTTGGTTATCAATGATTTTCGTTAACTTAACATTCTTCCCTATGCATTTTAGTGGTTTGGCGGGTATGCCAAGACGTATTCCTGACTACAATATGATGTTCGCAGATTTTAATATGTGGGCAAGTATTGGTGCATTTGGTTTAGGTTTAACCCAGGTTTTCTTCCTTGTAACCATTATCTATACTATTAGAAATGGTAAAAAAGCAGAAGACAAACAGTGGGATGGTGCAACCGGTTTAGAGTGGGATGCGTTACCATCACCAGCTCCATACCATACGTTTGCTACGCCGCCTAAAGTGGATTAACTAAGTAAATAAAATTAAGAAAAGAACTCTCTATGACTGAGCAGACGCAAGAAAATAAAAAACTGATAAAGCGGTTGGTTGCTATTGTTGGTGGTATGTTTATATTTGCGTTTGCTTTAGTGCCTTTATACAACGTTTTTTGTGACATCACAGGTATAAATGGTAAAACTAAAGGCCAAGCTTTATATCAAGATGTTACGGTTGATAAAAAAAGGGTAGTCACCGTTGAGTTTTTAACTAATATTAATCGGGGAATGCCGTGGGAGTTTGGCTCTCAGGTTAAGTCAATTGAAGTACATCCTGGCGAGTTAAATGAAGTGGTTTTTTATGCTAAAAACCGCTCGAAATTTGACATTGTTGGTCAGTCCGTTCCGAGCGTTTCTCCAGGAGAAGCTGCTCTTTACTTAAACAAAACTGAATGCTTTTGTTTTGATCAACAAACTTTAATGGCTGGAGAAGCCGTTGAAATGCCAATGAAATTTTACATTGACGCAGATATCCCAAAAGATATTTCGAGACTAACTTTGTCATACCAATTATTTAATATCACTGATTCAGTTAAGGCTGAAAAGGTAGCGACCAAATAAAGCTAAATAAAACTATTTATGTAGCTTAAATGGAGATAACAATGAGTACAGAAACAGAAGAAAAGTACGAAAATTATTACGTACCAGAGCAAAGTAAGTGGCCAATTGTTGGTGCAGTAGGCTTATTCTTGCTAGCTTTTGGTGGTGCAAACTTTATTCAACAAACAACTGGAAAATATGCCAATGATGGTAGTTTTGGTTGGTTAATTTTTGCCCTAGGTTTAACAATTATCATATACATGATGTGGGGTTGGTGGAAAGATGCTACTAAGGAGTCTATGGATGGATTATATAGTGCTCAAATGGATCGCTCTTTTAAACAAGGAATGCTGTGGTTTATTACGTCTGAGGTGATGTTTTTTGCGGCGTTTTTTGGTGCTTTACTCTATGTACGGCAACTCATAGTGCCATGGCTAGGTGGTGAAGGAAACAATGCTGCGACTCATATGTACTTGTGGCCTGAGTTTATTCCAGAGTGGCCTTTAGTTAAAACGCCTGATGGAACCACAACTACTGCCATGGGGCCATGGGGATTACCCGCAATCAATACGGCAATACTTTTAACAAGCTCATGGACTTTAACCATTGCTCATCATGCATTAAAGGATAATAACCGCCAAGCATTGTTAAACTACACGTCTATCACTGCTTTGTTAGGTATTATATTTTTAGGATTACAAGTTTGGGAATATCACCATGCATACAATGAAATGGGTCTGACTCTAGGTAGTGGTATTTATGGCTCAACGTTTTTCATGTTAACAGGCTTTCATGGATTTCATGTCACCATAGGGACCATATTTTTAATCGTATTATCAATACGATGTTCCAAAGGTCACTTTACTGAGAAACAACACTTTGCTTATGAAGCAGGTGCTTGGTATTGGCATTTTGTCGATGTTGTTTGGCTGTTCCTGTTTATATTTGTTTATATTATGTAAGCATAGTTGAACAGAATGAAATAAAAAACCGAATCATTGATTCGGTTTTTTTATATCCAAGGATTGATGGATAGTTTAAAAGTTCCAGCACAAAAGGCACTTTCTACATTCATGTGGGGCTCGTTCCGTTATTAAACTGGGCGGCGGTGGTTCGATCTTGACTATTTATTTGGATTTTACTTTCTATGGATTAATAACTGGCAATCCGTGTGGTGTTATCCAACCAAAATAATTTCCAACTAGAATTAATAGAAACAAAGAGATGGAAAGGCCAATTCGCCAGCTTAAACTATTGATTATTTTGTTAGAATCTTTTTGACCTTTTGCTAAAAAATAAAGCGCTCTAAATAAAGTGAAGAGAATGGCTAGCATGACGATGAGGATGAGAGATTTAAACAGCATTTAACGGGTTATCCTTTCAATAATAGTGTATTTACTAAACGCTTTTTCTATGTAGAAATACGACATAATGATAGAATACGCGCCTTATAAAATAATTGCTAGCTGAGTTTTTCTTGCGTCATTCAATTTCATATTCTATGGGAAACTACCAAATTAGTCTTAACATTTGGTTGTTTATCATTTTTCTATTGATGCAGACGTTACTTAATGAATTAGGTTACTGGCAACTAGAGCGAGCGAAAGAAAAGAAACAAAGAATAGATATATTACAATCTAATTCTGAACAATTAATTACCGATTTTTCGAAAATTACAAATGATGATTTAGAGCAGTTTACACCAGTTAAATTTGAAGCTTTTTTAAGTGATGATAATACCTATTTGATAGAAAACAAAATTCAAAATGGTGAGCTAGGTTACCATGTACTAAATTTGGTAACGGAAAAATCTACAGGCAAAAAAGTGTTTGTTAATAGAGGTTGGATCAGCGCTAAAGCGAATAGAAAAAATTTACCTAAGGTGACTAACCCACCATTCGATTGGCAGATACAAGGTCGAATATATCCAATTAATCAAGATATATTATCAGCGGGTGCTGAAATTGAACAATATGATTTAGTATACCGATTACCAGTGATGGATGTAAATATTCTGGAAAGGTTAAGAGAACATTTTGATGAAGACATTGAGCCATTTTTAATTAGGTTGGATCAAAATCAAGAGAATACGTTTACAGTGGATTGGCAGTGGGTGAATATGTTGCCTGAAAAACATTTAGCATATGCATTTCAATGGTTTGCTTTGGCATTTACATTACTTATTATTAGTCTTGTAGCATCTATAAAGCGTAAATCAAATAAAGAGTAAAAGAGGAAATACTTTTGGATTTTAATGAAGAAACGAGTGCATCAAAGCAAGATAACGTGAAAAAAAATCGTAAAACATTAGTACTTTTATTTGTCATGTTTATGACACCAGTATTGTTAGCTTATGCTGCATACTTTGGTAACTGGCTTGATAGCGCAGGTGGTGCTAAAGGCGAACTGATTGGTTCAAACTCTCTCACAGACATTGAAGATTACGATTTTATTAGGGCAGATGGAATCAAAATTAGCGGGAAAGAATTTGAAACTTTATATTGGTGGATAGTTCCAATCAACCCGAATGAGTGCGATGACTCATGTGCACAATTAAATTTGTTTACCGTTAATCAAGTTTATATTGGTTTAGGTAAAGAAGCTTCGCGCATTAGAGAGTTGGCTGTGCTTCCGACTGGTTTTAGTGGATATGAGAATGATTTCCCTCACGCACAAAGCGATTATACTGCAGATGGTGTCAAAGCATTGAGAGAGTCTCAAAATAAGCCTACCCATGATTTAGAAGCTAATTATATTTATCTAGTTGATCCATTAGGAAATATTTTTATGCGGTATCCGTTTATTAAAACTGAAGAAGAAGCACCTGTTTTGGGAAAAAAGTTGAGGAAAGATATTCTTCATTTATTTAAGTACTCGAGACTTGGATAAGATTAGAGCAATTCACAAAAATAGATATTAAGAAGTAAGCAAAAAATGAAATCAGGAATTACAAAAAAATTGGCGGTCGCTGCAACAGTTTTGGCATTAGTGGTTGTATTGTTAGGCGCGTTTACTCGGTTATCACATGCAGGTTTAGGTTGCCCCGACTGGCCCGGTTGTTATGGATTTAATCATATTCCGACTCAGACTAGCGATATTGAAATTGCAAACCAAGCATACCCTGATCAACCTTACCAATTTGAAAAAGCTTGGCCAGAAATGGTTCATCGTTATTTTGCTGGAACATTAGGACTGTTTGTTCTCGCATTAGCTTTGTTAAGTTTAAAAGCAGAAAATGCTACAACAAAAATGCACTCATTTGGTTTGTTAGCTCTGGTTATTTTTCAGGCTGCGTTAGGTATGTGGACTGTGACTATGAAGTTACATCCTGGCATTGTCATGGCGCATCTTATGGGCGGTTTTACTACGCTGGTATTATTAGCTTCTTTAAGTTGGCGTTATTCCACTAAATTTGTTTCAAGTCATGCTATCACTGAAGTTTTGCGGTTTAAAAAATTAGTTATTTTTTCTTTAATTGTTTTGGTTATGCAAATTATTTTGGGTGGTTGGACTTCTGCAAATTATGCAGCAACAATTTGTTATGAACTACCAATTTGCCAAGGTGACTGGTTTGCAAATAGTGACTTTAAATCTGGTTTTACAATTTGGGGACACGGGGCGGAAAACTATGAATTTGGAATATTAGATTCAGCAGGAAGAATAGCAATTCACGCAAGTCATAGAATTGGCGCGATAGTGACAACTTTAGTTTTAGCTTTTTTGTGTTTTAGTTTAATTAAAAAGACAAAAGATAAAAAGCTGAACCAATTTGGATTGTTAATCGCCTTTTTATTAGTTGTTCAAGTTTGCTTAGGCGTATTTAATATCACTTTTCAATTGCCTTTGTATAACGCAGTCGCTCATAACGGTGTTGGTGCATTATTGTTACTTACTATTGGCTTACTAATGACTAGTCTTTCTCAAAAATTAAATACAGATTCAGAAATAGGTTCTCATAATGAGTGAATCAACAAAAGCGAATTGGAAAGACTATTTAGAGCTCACTAAGCCCAAAGTCGTATTTTTACTGTTGGTAACAGCTGTTGTTGGAATGTTTATGGCAACACCTGGAATGGTTCCTGTTGACATTTTATTGGTGGCGACCATCGGAATTGGATTTGCATCGGGCGGAGCGGCGGTTGTGAATCATGTGGTTGACCAAAAGATAGATGCGATAATGGCTAGAACGCATAAAAGGCCAGTCGCTACAGGTAAAATTAGTGACACCCAAGCAATTATTTTTGCAGCAGTTTTATCCATTAGCTCACTAGTTATCCTCTATTTCTATATTAACCCGTTAACTGCGCTTCTCACGGTATTCGGCTTGGTAGGTTATGCCTTTGTTTACACCATGTATTTAAAACGAGCGACACCGCAAAATATAGTTATTGGCGGTTTGAGTGGAGCGATTCCGCCTTTATTGGGGTGGACATCAGTAACCGGTGGTAGCGGAGAAATCCACCCGCATGCGCTCCTTCTTGTATTGATTGTTTTTGTATGGACACCACCTCACTTTTGGGCACTTGCTATTTTCAGAAGAGATGAATACGCTAAGGCCGATATTCCAATGTTACCAGTTACTCATGGAATTGATTTTACTAAAACTAACATAATTCTTTACACAATACTTTTGATCTTTGCGGGCTTATTGCCTTATCTTGTTCATATGTCAGGTTTGATATATTTGGTAGTGTCTAGCATTCTTGGATTGATTTTTTTGGTATATGCTATTCGACTTAAACTTTCGGATGATCGCAAACTGGCAATGGACACTTTTAAATACTCTATTCAATATTTAATGCTAATGTTTATTGCATTATTGGTTGATCACTATTACTTTTTTTAGATAAATTTATAAACAGTTATGAAAAAATTTGTTCCTTACATTCTTATTCTAGCTTTCGTCATAGTTGGTTTTTTTGCGAATAAAGAAATTTTAAGTCGCTATCACCAAAATGGTAATGGTTACGACAATAAAAGCGTGAACAAAAGTTCTAACATCAATGACCAATTTGAAACCATGCTTATTTATCCTAAAAAAAATGAGCTTTCTGAATTTAATTTGTGGGACTTCAATCAAGAAACGTTTTCTAAGA
>JBMYPE010000037.1:0-9817 GCA_049600015.1 Kangiellaceae bacterium | reverse complement strand
GTCGTCATGGGGCCTATCTTTGAGTCGCTATCACCAATCGCATCGACACCAACCCCATCCCCACTAATCTTACGACCATCAATAGATAATACTGGTGTTTGTGCGCCAAAAGTTCCTGTTAAAAAAGCTTCATCTGCTGAGTAAGTTTCAACCAACGAATAATTTTTTTCATACACCGGAATATTATTTTCTTTACATAGTTCAATCACTTTTCTGCGTGTAATTCCGTTCATGCAGTAATCACCGGTTGATGTCCACACCTCGCCACCACGAACAATAAAAAAGTTGCAAGCATTTGTTGTGTTTACAAAACCATTGACGTCCAACATCAAAGCTTCATCTGCTCCAGCTTTTTCTGCCGCAATACAAGCCAAAACACAATTGAGCTTTGAGTGGGAGTTAAGCTTAGCATCTTGACTCATAGGTAATCCTCGAACTTGCGGCACCGTGGCTAATTTAATTCCCCTTGGTAAATTAGGCTTAGAGTGCTCCATTAAAATAACAATGGTTGGACCCGATTGAGACAATGACGGATGCTGAAACGGTTTACTTTTAACGCCTCTTGTGACCATTAAACGCATATGCACATCCGTGAACATATCGTTGGCAATTCTAGTTTTTTCAATCTCTTCCTTTATTTGTTTTTTAGTTAAACCAATATCAAGATCAATCGCGAGAGCGCCCTCAAATAATCGGTCAATATGTTCTGTCAAGAATGCCCATTGTCCGTCATATAATCGCATCCCCTCCCAAACACCGTCACCTAACATAAATCCACTATCAAAAATGGAAATCATGGCTTTATCACGAGGAAACAATTCGCCATTAACAGAAATTAAAACTTTCTCATTACGTTTATCAGCTTGCGCTTGGTGTGTGGATACTTCGTCGGTCATATCAGTTTCTCTATTGTTGTTGTTTTAGATTTATAAACTTACTATTTATTAAATAGGTTATTCTAGATAAAAAATGGAACAAGGTGCAACCTTTGTTTTCACTGGTATCTGGGGAAATAAGCACATCATGGCATTTAAGTTGGAATATATGAGATTTTCTTGTACAAATTGCTTTTTTTCAGCTCACTAGCTAATATTTAATAGTTATTGTATTTTCTCAACGGAATTAATTTGAATACAGATAATTCATCAATATCGATCAACTTTCCAGATAAAAAACATCTGGAGGTGAATAAATGTGCCAATTCTCAAAAAACTGCACTAAATACAATATGGGACGCTGCAGATTTAGGAATTGATATTTTTCATGCTGCTATAGCTGCGTTAGTTGCTATATCTGATAGTCGTTGGATCACCATCAGTCTATTAAACCATTCAAAAGATTCCGTGGACGTGAAAGCCATGTGGGATCAAGATCATTTTGTATCATGTTTTCAATATGATTTAAAAGATACTCCTTGTGATTTGGTGACACAATCCGAGAATATTAAGTTTTTTGACAATGTCGCAGACAAATTCCCAGAAGATGAGTACTTAATTGCAATGGGCGTAAAAGAATACCTTGGATTAAGTTTTAAAAATATTCACGGCGATATCATTGGTCATATTTCTTTGATGGATCAAAAGCCTTTTGTTGAGCTAAAAAAACTAGAATCTATATTGAGTAGCGTTTGTGTCGCTGTTTCATTAGAAATGAAATAATCACTTATCAATCACGCCCAATCGTTTCAACTCTTCAATTTCAGTTTCTGAATAATTTAATTCATTGCTAAGAATACACTCAGAGTCTTCACCTAAAGTTGGTGCAGCTTTATGATATTGAATAGGTGTTTTCGAAAACTTAACCGGGTTAGCCACTTGCGGAATTTCACCCAGAGTTGGATGTTTCAAAGTGATTTTTGTGTTTCGTTCTTTTATTTGTGGATGTTCAAATACTTGTTTTATATTGTTAATTAATCCACATGGAATACTTTTTTTCGATAATTGTTCAACCCAATATTTTGCTGGTTTCTTTTGCAAGATTGTATTCATCACTTCAATCAACTCATCGTGATTTTCTATTCTTGCGTTATTAGTTTTGAATTTTTTGTCGTTTGCTAAATGTTCTAAGCACAGAACTGCCATACATTTTCTAAACTGCGAATCGTTGCCTACAGCCAACATAAATTTTCCGGTAGAACTTTTCATCGTCTGATAAGGAACAATACTCGGGTGAACGCTTCCTTGCTTAGTTGGTATTTCGTCCGTTAATAAATAATTCATACTTTGATTAGCCAGCCATCCAACTTGAGTATCAAAAAGTGCGAGATCAATATATTGGCCTTCTCCTGTTTTATTTCGATGATAAATAGCCGCCAAAATACCTGACACGGCATACATGCCCGTCATTAAATCTGCAACCGCTACACCTACTTTTTGGGGATCACCCTCTTTTTCGCCAGTAATACTCATTAAACCTGCTGATGCTTGAATCATAGCATCATAGCCCGCTTGATTAGCAAATTCACCGGTTTGACCAAAGCCTGTAATAGAGCAATACACTAGCTTTGGGTTGAGTTTTTTTAGCGACAGATAATCCAACCCATACTTTTTTAAATTACCGACTTTATAATTTTCGACTATCACATCCGCTTTAGTAGCTAAGTTCTTTATTATCTTTTGACCTGCTTGAGTGGTGATATCAACGCTAATGGAATGTTTACCTCGATTAGCACACAAATAGTAAGCACTAACGTCCTCACCTAAGTGTGTTTTATCATCGGTTTGATCCCGTATTTCTTTTAATGATTTTCCCCAATGTCGGGTGTCGTCCCCTATTTTGGGTCGCTCAACTTTCCAGACTTTGGCACCATAATCGGCCAAAACTTGTGTTGCCCAAGGTCCTGCAAGCACACGGCTTAAATCTAAAATAGTTAATCCTGCTAGTGGTCCAGACAATTTCTTTAACTCATATGGCGATAGATTGCACAATAGTAAATGAATTTGAGAGCTAATTCATAAAAACCCTACAAAAGTCTATTCCTTGACTATAATCTTATATAGGCTTCACAGGGATAGATTCTTAGGCGCACCTTTCGCGCTTACAATTTGAAAGTTATATGACAAAAGTGCTACAAATTCATGCCTAATAATTTAAAAAAGAGCAGCATCCACCCACAATCGAACGATTTATTGTTTGCTCGTCAACCGATATTTGACAGCAACAAAGAACTCTACGGATTTGAGCTACTATACAGAGATAATGACCCAAATAATGCCTTTGTAGAAGATGGCGACAAAGCGACATCTGGCTTACTCGTTAATTACTGTGGAAGTATTATTAACGATGAAGAAGGACCTTATGTAAAAATATTTATCAACTTAACAAAAAACCTTTTACTATCGGACTATTTTTTTCCGTTAGAGCCTTCTAGGATTGTTGTGGAAATTTTAGAAGATGTCACGGTGGATCAAATTCTCATTAATCGGGTGATAGATTTAAAAGCAAAAGGATATCAATTTGCATTAGATGATTATGAATTTAAAGAAGGATTTGACAAATTAATTCCTTTGATGGATTACATAAAAGTTGAGCTCCTCAACTTACCCCTCAACGAGTTAAAAACAAAAATGGCGGAATTTGAACAAAGCCATTTGTCTAAATTAAAAAAACGCCCAATTCTATTAGCGGAAAAAGTAGAAGATCAAGCAACTTATGATTTATGTCACTCAATGGGATTTGAACTCTTTCAAGGTTATTTTTTAGAAAAGCCCAAACCAATCTATGGAAAAAAAATTGATAATCATTCAGATACGGCTTTACAAATTGTAGTAAAACTTCAAGAAAGTAATTTGTCGATTGAAGACTTGTCACACACCATATCTCGTGATACTCGATTGAGTTATCAAATTTTAAAAATTGTTAATAGCCCCCTATGTCGACTGCCAAAGAAAGTGGAAAGCCTTCAAGAAGCGGTTGTTTATTTAGGATTAGAGCAAATAAAAAAATGGGCAATGGCAATGGCGTTGTCTGGCAATTCTTCTCAGTCTAACGAGCTTTTTAGATTGTTATTAACGAGAGCTCGTGCATGTGAGCTAATAGCCATTTATCACAATCACGATAAACCAGAATCTTTTTTTACGATAGGGTTGTTTTCAGGTATTGATGCGGTGATGCTCGCGGATAAACAATGGTTGATTAAAAAGCTCGAGTTGGCAACTGAAATCACTGAAGCTTTGTTAGAGTTTAAAGGTGAGAAAGGTAGGGTTTTGAGAAGAGTTATTGATATTGAGCATGGCGATTTTGATTTTACAAATAAATATAGCGATGAACAACGTCATGCTTATTACGAAGCACATGAAGTTGCCATTAACTGGGCAAATCAATTATTTTTAATGCTATGACCTTCTAGTTATAGGGCATACACCTTTAAACACTTTCACTTGCTTGCACACATTTAATAATTCCATAATCAAATTGTTCGCCGAGTGCTTCAAACATTTTTCTTAAAGGGTTTTCTGTTTCTTCTCGAAATACATCGATTGTTTGAGCAATGAGTTGATAATCTGTTTCATCAATTGGAAGAATCACGAGCGGGTCTAATACCCCCTCTTCAATCGCTTTCGCAACATGACCGTAAACGCTGCTAATAGTAATATTTCGTTTTTTTGCGATTAATTCTAAAGAATGATCGTCGGCAATTAATTGCAATGTTTCATTCACTGTGTCAGATAAATTCGCACTCACATGATTCGGCAAAGGGTGTTGAGAAATAACATTCAAAAACTGCTTGCCATATTTTTCTAATTTTTTCTCACCAACACCAGAAATATATTGCAGTCGAGTAAGTTCTGTTGGCCTAACTTCTGTCATTTCAATGAGAGTGGAATCATGAAATATAACAAAAGGTGGCACGCCTTGTTCTTTTGCAATCTCTACTCTAAGAGCTCTTAATGCATCAAATAATTCCTGATGAATTATAGCGACAGTATTACCTTTAGTTTTCTTCGTTTTTTCTTTCTTTGATTGCTTTCTTGCTTCTAAACTTACTTCACCTTTTAATAACGGGCGACTGGATTCGGTTAATCTAACACGACCAAAATTTTCATGATCGACATACAACAACCCCTGAGCAATCATTTGTCTGAATAGGCTTTTCCAAGTAGCTGAATTATGAGCAGTCCCAATTGCAAATGTGGACAGCAGATGATGTTGATTGTTTTCAATTCTTTGGTCGGTTTTGCCTAGTAAAACATCAATTACATAAGTCACACCAAAACGTTGGCCTGTTCGATAAACACAAGAAAGTGCTTGTCGAGCCGCTTCTGTCGCATCCCAAGTCTCTGGCGGTTGAATACAATTGTCACAATTTCCACAAGGCTCAGATAAGGTTTCATCAAAATAGTCTAGCAACAATTGCCTTCTACATTGGGTGGACTCACACAGCCCCAACATAGAGTCTAATTTTTGTTGCGATATTCGTTTATATTGTTCATTTCCATCACCTTGCTGCATCATTTGCCTCAATAAAATGACGTCTTGCAAGCCATAAGCCATCCAAGCAGACGATGGTTGACCATCTCGACCTGCTCGTCCGGTTTCTTGGTAATAAGCTTCAATGCTTTTAGGCAAACTTAGGTGAGCAACAAAGCGAACATCCGGTTTATCAATCCCCATACCAAATGCAATCGTAGCAACAATTATCACTCCATCTTGGCGTAAAAATGCTTGTTGATTTTTTTGTCGTTCTTCTGCTGAGAGCCCCGCATGATAAGGAAGAGCATGACGACCTTTAGCTTGTAACCATTCGGCTGTTTTTTCAACTTTATTACGAGATAAACAATAAACAATACCCGCATCCGATGAATATTCGGATTGTATAAATGACCAGAGTTGCTCTTTACTATTGCTTCCTTCCGCGATGGCATAGCTAATATTGGGACGATCAAAACTATTAATAAACCGAGCCGCGTTTTCTAGCTCAAGTTGCTCGATGATTTCATTTTGCGTGCGAGAGTCTGCGGTTGCTGTTAATGCAATTCTTGGCACTTCCGGAAACAGCTTATGAAGTGCGGAAAGCTGTTGATATTCTGGTCTAAAATCATGTCCCCACTGAGAAACACAATGGGCTTCATCAATAGCGAATAAGGAAATCTTCAAATCCTCAATCATATTCAAAAAACTCTGATTGAGTAATCGCTCTGGAGCCACATAAAGAAGATCTAACTCTCCAGAATATAACTGCTGTTCTACATGCCTTATTTGCTCATAAGCCAAACTAGAATTAATAAAGGCGGCCTTTACACCAATTAAGTTCATTGCATCCACCTGATCTTGCATTAATGCAATTAAAGGCGATACAACCACACCCACGCCCGGTCGAATAATCGCTGGTATTTGGTAACAGAGTGATTTGCCTCCGCCTGTTGGCATTAAAGCAAGCACATCACGCCCTTCAATCAATGCTGCAACAATGTCTTCTTGATTAAGACGAAATTTTTCATAACCGAAGGTTTTGTTGAGAATTTGTAGAGCCGTTTGCATGAATGTGGGTATGATAAATTATTTTTGGCATTATATACGTTTGCTCTATCTACTCGCCATAGGATAATCGCCCTATTTATTCGTCGATATCACTATCGAAAGCTACAATCATATTTATGTGTGCAAATTGTGGGCTTATTCTTTATGAATTCCATTAATTACTGCTAGAATGTCTCAATTACTAGATGAGAAGTTTTTTTACTAAATGGCCTCGTTGTTACTATCTAATTCAAATCGTCCGACTATTGATACTTCTATCGATCAAGCTAGCCTTGTCTATTTTAAAGTACATTTGAAAAGGTTCATTATTCTATTTTCTAGTTTAGTCTTATTCGCTTGTGAGCAATCGCAAGAAGTTGCCCATCCAAATCAAATGGTCGCTAGCAAATCCATCGCCAATGATACAGTGATAGAACCGCAGTATGGATATGATTCACAATTTCATTACCCACAATTTTCTGGCAAATACCAAGTTGCCAGTATGGAAGTGACACTCACCGATCATTCACGTGTTGAAACCTTATCTTCAACTCAAGAAAGCAATAATTTATCAGAGCCGAGACGTTTTAACCTTCGTTTTTATTATCCGTCCGCGCAAGTGGGTTTGCAAAATTCAGAGATCAAACCTAACTTTAATTTAGACCTATCCGAAAAACTTCCAGTCATTTCAGAAACAGCCTGGGCAAACCTGATAGGGCCTCAAATTAGAAATGGGAAAATGCTTAGATTTTCTAATTATCGAAATGCGTTCTGGAACATCAAACTGAATCAAAAAGTTTCTGAAGATAATTCTGATTTTCCAATCGTTATATTTTCTCACGGATATGGATATAGCCCAGAGGCATACTCTGCGTTATCCGCTGAGTTGGCGAGTCATGGCTACATAGTCGCTTCGCTAAACCACACTTTCGGCGCAAATCCAACTGAGTTAGTAAAAAAGAAAAATCAAATCAAATGGGCAAAAAAATTGCCTACAGAGAATATGGGAGAATATTTACCGATTTGGTCTGATGATCAGATATTTGTAATCGAAGAGCTTAATAAGCTGAACAGTGATGATACTAGTCCCTTTTATCAACGACTAAACTTATCTCAACTGGGCGTTTTTGGTCATTCTTACGGTGGCGCAGCCGCCTATTTAACTGCGGCAAGAGATCCTAGGGTTAAAGCATTTATGAATTTAGATGGCACCCTTTTTCAAGCGGGCAACTTTGATGTGTATCAACCTTTTGCCTATCTACTTTCAAAAAACCATTTACCTTTTATACAAACTAGTAAACTTAATAGTGATGCTTTCTTAATCAAACTCAAACAATTTGAGCATGCCTCTTTTACTGATCATATACTTTGGTGGCAATGGGATTTTGACAATGAAAACTTAGGGCTGGGTGACGTTAATGGAGTTCAAGCAGTTGAGCAAACCTCCTATCTTGTACGTTCATTTTTTGATGCCTATTTACTTCATAACAATCAATCTTGGGATAGCTTAACTCAAGAAAATACACCCAGTAGATCGAGTAAAAAAGTAAATTAATTTAAGAACTTTAATATTTTTCGCTGGCGGCTCATAAGCTCATTGAAAATAGTATATAATTCTCGTTAATTCGCCCAACAGCAGCTAATAGCCCTGTAAACTGTATTCGCCATCAAGGATTGAACAGCTCAAAACGTGCAATACCATCACTCCCCACACATCAAGCCAAAATCAATATTCATATTAAGACTGTCGGCAATTGGAGACGTTTGCCATACAGTGGCAACCGTTCAGGCTATCCAAAAACAATTACCTGCTGCGCAAATAACTTGGTTAATTGGAAAAACTGAATATGCACTTGTCGCTCATTTAGAAAACATTGAATTTATACTATTTGATAAATCTAACGGTGTTAAAGAATATTTAAAACTCTATTCTGAGCTAAAAAACAGACACTTTGATTTTTTATTACACATGCAAGTTTCATTAAGAGCCAGTTTAGCTAGCCTTTGTATTAAAGCAAAAGAGCGTTGGGGTTTTGATAAAGCCAGAGCAAAAGATGGCCAGTGGTTATTTACCAACAGAAGAATACCCGCGAAAGAAAATTGCCATGTCGCGGACGGATTAATGCAGTTTGCAATCGCTGTGGGGGTTTGTCCGCAGTCTCAATTAAGCTGGAATTTTCCGATTCCCGATGACTCTAAAAAATGGTTTCAACAACATATTTCAGCGGACAAATATGTTGTGGTTTCCCCTTCCGCAAGTCATCCAAATAGAAATTGGAAAACCGAAAGTTATGTGCAACTCTGTGATTTTCTGTGCGACCAAGGATTTAAAGTTTATGTCACAGGCAGCAATAGCCAGAGAGAAAAAGAACTGGCAGATAAAATTATTAGTCAAAGCCATTCAAATTTATTCAATTTGGCTGGAGAAACAAACTTAACACAACTAGCCGCTTTGATTAAAAAAGCTGAATTTATAGTTTCTCCAGACTCAGGCCCCGCTCACATAGCAACGCTGGTGAATACTAAGGTCATCGGTTTATACGCTATAAGCAATCCGTACCGGACAGGTCCCTATCATTCTATTAGTTATTGTATTTCAGTTTACGAAAAACTGCTCGAGCTACAAACCGGTAAAAAGCCCGACCAAGTCAAATGGGGAACTCGGTTGAAAGGCGCTAATTTAATGAGCCACATTTTAGTACAAGACGTTATCCATAGAATTAAAACAAATATTCTTATATAATTCCACATTCGACCTGAGGGGTGGTCTTTGTTACTTCAAATTTAAACTAGACTAGATTGAACTAGGCTAGTTCAAACCAAACAAAGTCCTGAGATGCTTACCCTTTGAACCTGATCCGGTTAATACCGGCGTAGGGACAGGTGGTAAGTTGTAATATCTAAATTCAAATATTTTTGTCTCAACTTACCTTCCCGACCATCGTCATACCGGATCTCCTATGTATTTTATGGAGATCATTTTGAAAATCTTTTTGCACAAATTTATTCTAAGCTTAATATTTAATGTCTTGTTAATATTTAACCTATTGGCAAATGAAAACCAAAATATTTTAACGGTCACCGCCGAATTTGAAGATACTAATGTGTTACAGATCCCAACTAGCGTGACGGTGATTGATGAAGAAACGATTAAAAGAAACAACGCCCACCACTTTTCCGATATATTAAATTTAGCTCCTAATGTCAACTTTGCTACCGGTGCATCTCGAGGTCGGTTTGTTCAAATTAGAGGCATAGGGGAGCGAAGTGAGTTTTCATCTCCTGTTAACTATTCTGTAGGTGTTGTTGTTGACGGGATTGATTTAACAGGTATTGCCACGGCAGCAACCACACTGGA
>JBMYPE010000036.1:0-9817 GCA_049600015.1 Kangiellaceae bacterium | reverse complement strand
GCATATTTATAATTGGGATGAATGGTCACAGAATACTATTCCTGTTCCCATGACGGTAGGGCATGAATTTGTTGGTGAGGTCAAAGCGTTAGGTGGTGGTGTTAAGGGATTTAAAATTGGAGACAGAGTATCTGGAGAGGGACACATAACCTGTGAAGCTTGTCGAAATTGCAGGGCTGGCCGACGTCATTTATGTCGCAACACTGTTGGCGTAGGTGTTAACCGAACTGGTGCTTTTGCTGAATACCTTGTCATCCCAGCGGTCAATGCATTCAAACTGCCCGATGATATTAGTGACAATCTCGCATCCATATTTGATCCATTTGGAAATGCAGTGCATACCGCCTTGTCTTTTGACTTGGTTGGTGAGGACGTTTTGATAACTGGGGCTGGTCCAATCGGTATTATGGCGGCGGCCGTATGCAAACACGTTGGTGCCAGGCATGTTGTAATCACTGATGTAAATGAATATCGCTTAGAGTTAGCAAAGAAAATGGGAGCAACTCGAGCGGTTAATGTCGCTAAAAGTGATTTGAATGAAGTCATGGAAGAGTTAGGAATGACTGAAGGTTTTGATGTAGCACTGGAAATGTCGGGTGTACCCTCTGCGGTTCAGTCAATGCTTTCTTGTATGAATCACGGAGGAAAAGTGGCAATGCTTGGTATTCCTCCTTCTGATATGAGTGTGGATTGGAATCAAGTCATATTTAAAGGATTGCAAATTAAAGGTATCTACGGCAGAGAGATGTTTGAGACTTGGTATAAAATGGTTTCTTTGTTACAGTCAGGGCTTGATCTCTCGCCAATTATTACGCATCAGTTCCATATTGATGATTTTCAAAAAGGTTTCGACATTATGGGTTCAGGACAGTCTGGAAAAGTAATTTTAGAATGGTAATTTAAATGATTGAATTTGCCGAGGTTTCTAAACGCTACCCTAACGGTCAAGATGCTTTAAAAAAAGTTAACCTAAAAATAGATAGTGGAGAAATGGCTTTTCTCACTGGACATTCTGGTGCAGGAAAAAGCACCATGTTAAAACTAATTTGCTTGATGGAGCGTGCAACATCTGGTCAAGTGATTATCAATGGCAAAAACCTTAATCGCATAAAATCAAGAAAAATTCCTAATATACGACGAGACATAGGTATGATTTTTCAAGATCATCGCTTGCTATTTGATCGTAGTGTTTTTGATAATGTGGCCTTACCGCTTATGATCGCGGGTCACCCTCATAGAGAAATTGGTCGTCGCGTGCGAGCCGCATTAGATAAAGTTGGATTATTGTCCAAAGAAAAAAATACACCCATTATGCTTTCAGGTGGAGAACAACAAAGAGTGGGCATTGCGAGAGCTGTTGTAAATAAACCTCCGCTTCTTCTGGCTGATGAGCCTACCGGAAATTTAGATCCTGAACTCTCTGCGGAGATAATGAAATTATTTGAGCAGTTTAATCAGGTGGGCGTTAGTTTACTAATTGCATCTCATGATCTAAGTCTACTGGCAAAGATGAATTATAGAACCTTAGTTATGAAAGAAGGCCAGTTAGTACAAGATGCGGTAGATTCTGAGCAACCAGATCATGAAGACTATAGTGGTTTTAGTCGATGAATGAATATAATTCAAAGCAAACTCTCTCGAGTTCAGCAACTAATCAAAAATCCCCGTCAAAAAACTCCCAAGGCGCCAACTATACGCAGAATGCTAGTATTAGTAATCGATTAAAAATGCTTTTGCGCCTGCATAAAATTGAAGCCAAACGAGGCTTAAATGAAATTGCAGCCAATCCTTTTACAAATTTTATGACGGTGTTAGTCATAGCGATAGCGTTGGCATTACCAGCGGGGCTTCAAATATTACTGGAAAACGGAAAAGTTTTATCTCAAAGCTGGGACGGAGCGAGTCGTATATCACTCTATTTACAACTTGATCTTTCTGAACAAGAAATAAAACAGACTCTTGATAAAGTGAACACCATAAAAAGTGTTGAAAGTGTCAAATTAGTTAATTCAGATCAAGCATTAGAAGAGTTCAGCCAATATTCTGGCTTTGGCGACATCATGGATGAACTAGATTCCAACCCACTCCCAACCACTTTTATAGTGCAACCAAAAAGTCACTCACCCAGTGAAACAGAATTACTTTTGCAAGAATTGAAAGCTGTTGAGTTTGTAGAAGTGGTGCAACTAGACTTGGACTGGGTAAGAAAATTACACGCAATATTATTGTTAGCAGAAAAGCTGGCTGCTGCTTTGGGGTTAGCGCTTGGAATTTCTGTGTTACTAATTGTAGGTAATACCATTCGACTTTCAGTACAAAACCGAAAAGAAGAAATAGAAGTCGTAAAGTTAGTTGGGGCGACCAATGCGTTTATTAGAAGACCCTTCCTTTACACAGGGTTTTGGTACGGATTATTTGCAGGGATTTTGTGTTGGATCTTGCTTGGTTCAACACTTTATTGGCTAGCAGAACCTATAGCTAATTTATCCGGGCTATACGAGAGTGAATTTATTCTTAAAGGGCTTAGTTTTATTCAAAGTATTCAATTGATTTCCATTGGTTGTTTATTAGGTTTACTAGGATCTTGGCTCAGCGTGGGACGTCATATTCGTCAAATAGAACCACATTAATAAAATTGAGCCTTAATTCTCATCATGTAACATTCTGTTTCTCAAAGAAACTTTTTGATGTTTTAGCACTCTTATCATTAGAGTGCTAAAAAATTGGCACTCTTTAACAGAGAGTGCTAAACTGACCACAAGCAGAACAACTGCAAAAGTAAAAAAATTTACTTATTAATGGTGCTTTTTATATTTAACTATTAAATATCAGATAGTTAGCACCAAGAGGAGAAGTAATTATGAATAAAGGCAATACTAAAAAAAGTCTAAATAAAGCGATGTCAGCAACTAATTTGCTAGTCCCACAAGGTAATATTGAATCTTACGTAAGTGCCATTCACGCAATACCTGTTCTATCTGCGGAAGAAGAACGAGCTCTTGCTGTTAGATATAAAGAAGGTGAAGATTTAGATGCTGTAAGAGAGTTAATTATGTCTCACCTGCGCTTTGTTGCCCACATAGCGAGAAGTTACAGTGGTTATGGGCTACCTCAAGCTGATTTGATACAGGAAGGTAATGTCGGCTTAATGAAAGCAGTAAAACGATTCGATCCTGAAGTGGGAGTACGATTAATTTCTTTTGCTGTTCATTGGATCAAAGCAGAAATTCATGAATTTGTACTTAAAAATTGGCGAGTCGTTAAGGTTGCAACTACTAAAGCACAGAGAAAATTATTCTTTAATCTAAGAAGCGCAAAAAAGTCTCAAAACTGGCTATCAAATGAAGAGGTTACTGCAGTTGCTAATGATCTAGGAGTGGCTGAAATTGAAGTTAGACGTATGGAGAGCAGGTTAAACTCTAGGGATACGGCTTTTGATTTACCCGCTGATGCAGATGATGAAACTAGTTTCGCTCCTGCTGCTTTTTTAGAGAGTGCAAACGCGGATCCCGCTGAAACTTACGAGTCGCAAGACTGGCAAAACTTTCATCAGCAAAAGCTTATGACGGCAATGAAAGCTCTAGATGAAAGAAGTCAAGATATTTTAGCCTCTCGTTGGTTAAGTGATGAAAAAGCTACGTTGCAAGATTTAGCTGATAAATACTCTGTTTCTGCAGAGAGGATTCGTCAATTAGAAAACAATGCAATGAAAAAGCTAAAAATAGCGATGAATTAGTGTTTAATACAATAGATGACATTGTCTATTGGAATTTAATAAACGAAAAACCACCCTTTCGAGGGTGGTTTTTTGTATATACCCTTCACACCTTAAGATGCAGATTTCATCTAGGCTATATGGTATTTAACATAGAGTCGAGTAGAACAAATTATGAGTTATCCTAACACCTCGTGTTTCAATTGAACTTTTAGCCTAACAAAAGCTTATGACTTATCGACTCCTACACCGGTTGTTAAGAAACCACCAACATTCAAATTACCGCTCAAAATCTTGATAGATCAATTTCATAGGTATATGATAATAAGGGTCGGTCGTGCCAAGAAATAAATTAAAAGTACAATTTATTCAATAAACACTGGCTGTAGTAACAAGTCTTAATTGTTTGCCATGTCAAATAACTACTTGGTTAGTTGCCGTCTTTTATTAGGAGGCAATAATAATGAATAATTTACGTCTGTCCTTTCTTATTTTAAGTTCAATCACCCTTATATCTTGTAATCAACAAGATTCAAAAGAAACAGAATCAAATCAGGGTTCAACTCAAGTTGTCGTTCAACCAGAAGAAAGCAATCAAGTTATCACCGAAGACCCAAATACAATCTCCAGCCAAGTTAAAGATGAAGCAAAATGTGAGTTAATTTTAGGCTGGGATCCATGGGAACCCTACCAATATTTGACACCAGACAACCATGTTAAAGGATTAGATATTGAGCTAATTCAAAGTACCGCTAGTCAAATTGGATGCAGCGTTAAATTTGAGCAAGGCGAATGGGTAGATTTGTTAGATTATTTAAAATCCGGCAAAATTGATATGTTGGGTGGCGCGAGTAAAACTCCGTCAAGAGAATCGTTTGCGATTTTCTCAGATCCATATAGACATGAATCTTTTGTACTTTATTTGCAAAGTGAAAGTGTTGACAACTTCAAGGAAAAATCTATTTATGAACTAATGGATGAGAAGTTTAGACTAGGCATAACCGAAGACTATATTTACGGCGACGCCATCAGCAGTATTCAAGAAAATAAAGCATACGAATCACAAATCATCAGTGTGCCAATAACGGAGGTCAACTACTATAATTTAACGCAAGGTCATATCGATGGATTTCTGGAAGATCCGTTTGTGGCAGGTTATACGATAAAAAGAAAAGGATTGTCTACTCAAATCGTTCCGTCTGGGATCAAGGTTCATAGTGGTGATGTTTCTATTATGTTTAGTAAAGCCAGTGTTAAACCCAAAATGGTAGAACGTTTTAATATAGCTCTTGATGACATAAAAGACTCAGGAGAATATAAAAAGATATTAGATAAATATTCTCATTAACCCATTAATTAACTCAAAAGGTTGCTTTCAATCGTTTAGATGGAGCAACCTTACTATCTATAATAGCGAATACATGCATTTTGAAGTGTAAAGAGTATAGTTGAGCGCAAAAAAATGCATTAAATCTCGTTTCTAAATCAAGTTTTGTTTATTATTAGTTTTTTTTAATTAAGTCCTCATTATGTTCACACAAAAATATTATCAAGAAGAAGATCAACAGTTATTCATCACAAGAAAACAAGGAAGTAATTTTGCTAAAGATATAGCCGGAGACTTTAATCCTTTACACGATGAAGATAATAGCCGGTTTTGCGTACCTGGTGATTTACTTTTCTCTATTATGTTAAGCCAGTTTGGTATTAGTCATTCTATGAGTTTTAATTTTCAAGGTATGATCGCGGGAAGAACACCATTTAATTTCGAAGCCAATGTAAATGAGATCATCGCAAAAAATGAAAATGATAAACCGCTGATCACACTTAATCGCTCGGGAGAAGTGACGAGAAATGAAGTGTTTATAGAAGGCCTAATCAGAAGCTATGTGGCATTTTCGGGCAAAACATTCCCTCACATATTGGTGGAGTTAATGCTAAAAGAACAAAAGATGATCAATACAAAAAAGCCGATGGTGATCTATGACAGTATGAAGTTGTCTTTTGATAGATTTACAGAGACAGCGCCAAGTGTTGAATTAAATAATTGTCAATTTGATGTCAATGGTAAACGCGGAATGGTCACAATGAACTTTGATCTTATGTCAGATACTCATTCAATTGGAAAAGGTGAAAAACAAATCATTATGAGTGGTTTGAGAGAGTATGATCAAAACTCTATTGATGAATTAGTAAAAACGTATGATGACAAAAAAAACAACTGGAAATTGCTAGAGTAAATTCCAAAAATATTTTTAGTAGGCAAAAGAAAGGGCGATAAAATCGCCCGTATCTGATTTTTCATCCAATGAATAAAACACGTCCTGTGTTGATCCTTTGATTCATCCTTATTTTAGTCCCTTACTATCAATCCATCGATAACGCATAATTCCTTTTATACTGTCCTTTTCCTTACTGACGATGTCCTTATCGCGTGTTGAGTATAATAGTCAAAATTTTCAACTTCACAACTCGCTAGATTAAAAGATTAAATGCGTATTGAGTCTGACAAATAGATTAACTTGTTAATAATCAATTAGTTAAGTAAATAACATTGAAAACATATAACCATAGCTGTGACTAATTCGCGATATCGCTACATACAATGTGAGAGATATCTCACAAGCTAGATCGCCTATTTCTCAATTAAGATGAGTTAGCGAATTCTCTAATTTAATCAAATTTGACTTAATATACTTATATAAGTAGTATTTGTTTGAGTGGTTTTACTTCAATAGATAGGTGATTGGATGGGGAAATTAAGCGATTTTGCACAAAACAGAGCAATAGATATCAAGGAGATTTTTGCTTCAAATTCTAAATTGGTGATGGAAAAGCAGTTAGTGAGGGAGTTAGAGCGATTTTGTAATATCGATGTCGTTTTGACTGAGCTACAAAAAAGACAAACCATTTATTGGGTAATGCGTTTTATTAAATTTCATAACCAACAACATCCAATATCGCTTGTTAAGACGGATATTGAATCATTCCTCTCGTCTCTTTCTACTGAAAATCACTACTCTTTTGAAATACAGCAAGTAGCAGAAAATGCGTTGAAATTCTTATACACAAAGTTTTTCAAAGTTGATTTAGGTTCTTTGAGTTACATAAAAAGCGATCAGAGAAGAGGTTACTTATCATATTTTGGGAAAAGCAGATGTGACAAGGTTTTGCATGGTATGAGTGGTGTCAGTCTGTTGATGGCTAAAGTGATGTTATTAGGTAATGTTAGACTGTCTGAAGTGGTAAGAATCAAAAAATCCGATATTGATATTAAGCATAACCAAATCAAATTATATAGAGAGAAAGATGGATCGACAGAACGAGAGCTTCTCTATACGATTAGAATACCTTTAAGTTTAGTATTAGATATTAGAATTCAACTAATGCGTATAGAGCGCCTTTTTAAATATTCAAGTCAGAGTAGTTTACTGTTCCAAACATCAAATCCTCGAAGCAATACAAGTGAAGATATTAAAAAGAAATTTAAAGATGACTTGTTAGTTGCTTTAAACAAAGTAGAACATAGAAAAGCGAAGCTTCATATTTCTGCAAACAGTAAGCGGTTTAATGAGTTGAGGGGCTTTATTAGTCGAACGAGTGATAATTATGTAATTGATAAGAACCACCCTCAAAAGAATCGCAGTTTTCAATATGAGTTAGAAGTTGCTTGATTGAAATCTCGAAAAATATAAAAGAGCGCTCGCGTTAATTTATGTATTTTAAGTGATATGTTAGAATCAATTTTTAAATGTCATCGCGTTAAATTTTTATGAAAATATCTGCAGAAATTAGTTTATACCCACTAGAACCCGAGTATTTAATCATCATAAAGGATATTGTTGAGCGTCTCAATAAAGACCCGAGAGTTACTTGCTACACAAATACAATGAGTAGCCAGATTTTTGGTGATTTTGATGATGTTATGGATGTAGTTATAGAAACGCTTAAATATTCGTTCAATCAATATGGTAGACAAGTTCTAGTTGCCAAATTTTTAAACGGTGATTTTGAACCAGTTAATCCACAGCAGTAAAGCAGTCTTGTTTTGACTGGATTATTACAACAGATAGTCGCGACCTCTTATTGGGAGTGGTGTGCGGTATTGTTTGCTTTGGCTTATCTAATTTTAGCGATTCGAGAGAGCATTTGGTGTTGGCCTGCGGCCTTTTTTAGCACCAGTATTTACGCTTGGCTTTTTTTTGATGTGAATCTATTTATGGAATCACTCCTAAATGCGTATTATTTACTGATGGCGATCTATGGCTGGAATCAGTGGTCAAGCAACGACGGTTATGATCAAGACAAGCGTCTCAACATCACCACTTGGACTTTAAAGTCTCATGTGATTATTATCATTTCCCTATCTTTTTCTGTCTTAGTTATAGGCCAGTTATTAATGGCTTTTACGTCACAAGATTTCGCCTATTTGGATTCATTCACAACTTTGTTCGCATTGGTAGCAACTTTTATGGTCACAAAAAAAGTGTTAGAAAATTGGCTGTACTGGATAGTGATTAATATAGTATCGATTTATTTATTTGCATCTAAAGGGTTAGTATTAACCGCCTTGTTATTTGTTATTTATGTCATTTTAGCTATTCTTGGTTGGATTAAATGGTCACAGCAATATAAAAACATCAAGCAAGAGGCACATCAAAATTATGCCACCTAATTGGTGGCATCACTCCCAATCAGTTTGGCAAGAGATATTTGATTATTTTTGTCATAGTGGTAATCAGGAGAAAGAGATTCGAAATGGTACAAATTGGACGCAAATTTCAATTGGGCGTTCTAATTTTAGTTATCGTTTTGTAGGTAATAAAACCTACTTTATTCAAATTATTAATCATAGTAATAATCAGTTTTTACCTTACGAGCGAGATGTGGATCTAAAAAAAAGTATTTCAGCACAATCCTATTCTCAAATATCTCCCTGGCTAGTTACAACACTTTATCAGTCTAAATGGGGTAAAATTCAAAGCTGGTTTGAGTCAAAACCTCTGAGATTACATTTAAAGAACGATCTCAAAATAATAAAAACACTAGCAGAATTTTTGGCAAAACTTCACAGTAGTGAAATTAAAGACTTGCCTCAGTTTAACTTAGAAGAACATTTAAAGAAGTACCAGAAAATAGCTATTTCAAAAACTGATGATAATGAAATACACGATCAAATTAACAAAAATTTGAAAACCTCACTATCTCTAATAAATAATTATGAAAGTTTCGCTCCATGCCATTACGATCTTAACTTAAATAATATTTTAATTAACGAACAAAATACGAGGATAAAATTTATTGACTGGGAATATTTATGTGTGGGTGATCCCATGCTTGATATCTCAGCAATTATTAGCAATTCTAAATTTTCGATAGCACAATCTTCAAAGTTTATAGCATATTATCGTCAATTTTTGGATGCAAAAATTATTAGAAAAATAGACACAAGCGAAGAAAAATTAGCGGATATGGTTAGCTTAAATAATTGTATTTATAAGTTATGGGAATATGGACAACCCTTAAATTAATACAAAAAAAACTTTCAAATTATTTGCACGATTGAGTTTTTAACAAACTTCCTTACAAATTTTCACATGAATTTGTAACCTCTTAGCCCCAAAGATCATCTATAGTTAGAGATAAGTACAAAGCAACTTAATTGTACTAAGTTTTTCTAGCAAAAGGATATTTTAGATGAGAAGTTCAAATTACCTGAGAAGAGCGAAAAGAACGCAAAATAGAACTAGTGTAGAAAACAGTTCTTTTTTTACCAGTAATGATCAAATTGTTGGAAAAGACACGCTTGCATCAATGATGGATGTGACTATTACGAGTGTAGAACGATGGATCCGCGATGGCATGCCTGTGGAGCAAAGAGGAAGTCAGGTTGAAGAGTGGATATTCAATCTAAATGACGTTAAGCACTGGAAAAACAATATATAGAGCGATTTATTATTAATTAAAATGCAAAGTGAGTCGTTGGTTTTCTCAATTTTCTTTAGGGTTGAGGTGCTGATGTATTTATTCCAACACCAACTACTTTTCCATCAGGCTGCTCGCCTTTAACAATAATAATTTCAACTCTTCGATTGGTCGCTC
>JBMYPE010000035.1:0-10161 GCA_049600015.1 Kangiellaceae bacterium | reverse complement strand
AATTGTTTTAGGGTTACTTAATTCAACTAGCATACCTTGAACAAATATTTTTTTATAAGTCATTTTGTTTTTTTCTAGTTTTGTATCTAATTCTTCTTTAGATTTTAAGTCAAGGCTTACTTCATCAAGCTTTATATTATGTTTTAACATATTAAATCCTAAATAAAGTAAATAAATTGCGCCAGCATATTTAATTGAGCTATAGAGTGTGGGTGATAAAATGATGACAGATGCGATGCCAGTTGCCGCAATAATCGCATGAAACATCCCACCAATCGCCATTCCTGCAGATGATGCAAATCCCGCTTTGTAATCTTGTTCTATACTTCGAGACAAAACATATAACATAGATGGTCCCGGTGTGGCCGCCAAAGCAAAGCCAGCGGAAAGAACTAATAAGATGGTCTCTAATGACGGAAACATTTTTAATCCTTGTCGACTTTATTCTTATACGTGTTTTCAAACGGGTTGTTTCTTGTTTTCTTTTCACTATTTTTATTTCTTAAATAGGCAAAATCACTGATCACTTGTGTCGCCAAATGCTCTCCCGCAACCACTGTTTGATACAGAGGATTTTCTTGGTGCTTTAACCAAGGCTCAACAATGGCGTTGTAATCTAATGCAGTAAAAAATGGAAAAGAGTATCTTTCCACACCCAAATTACTCACTCTATGAATGTTGGACTTAAAACGTCCATTACTAAATACTTCTAGCATGTCGCCAATATTTACCGTGAATGTATCTTCAATCAACGGAACATCAACCCAATGACCTCTCATATTTTTTGTTTGTAAACCGCTGTTATCTGAAAATAGTAATGTAAATAACTCATAATCTGTATGTGCTCCCATTATATTTTGGCCGGCCATTTTTACTCGGTTGGCTTCATCCGCAATATAATGGATTAAACGCAGCTGACTGGTTGGTTTGGTCATTTTTGATGAAATCGTACCGGCTGGCATTTCTAAAATAGCCTCAAAAGCTGCAACTAGTTGTAGGCTTAAAGTCGAAACCTTTTCAAAATAATGTTGAACTCTTTTTTTGAAATATGGGATATCCGGCCAAATATTCGGGCCGTAAAATAAATGACCATTTAGATAATCAGGATCGCTTTGATCAAGATCTAGCGATAAATCAAAAGCTTCGTATAGTCGGGTTATACCTTCATCATCGTATTGACCACTTTCAGAAAATGGTACATAACCACAATGGCTCCCATTTGAGCCGATCAGATAGTTTAGTTTTTCTTTTTCTGACAATGAAAAGAATCGACGCGCACTCATTTGCAGATCAAAAATTGCCTGCCGTGAAATTGAATGCCCCTTAATTAAGAAGAATCCAGTTTCCTCGCAAGCTTTGCGTATTTCATTAATACAGCTTTGATATTCATCAGTCGAATGAGAGGAATATGAGTAAGAATTCGTAAGAAAAGAAATATCGATAACAGGTAATAGTGTTGTGTTCTCGACCTTCTCAGGTTGAGTTACTTGAGAAACATCCTTTTTATGCTTCCCTATAGACAAGTATTGGCGTTACCATTTTAAAGTTAATAGTTAATTCATCCTATGAAGCGCACAAATTTTATTACCAGAAGGATCGCGTAAATAAGCTAAATATAAACTGCCCGTAGTTCCTGTTCGTGGTCCCGGCGGATCTTCACAATCTACACCGCCGTTTGCAAGCCCCGCTGCGTGCCATGCATCAGCTATTTCAGGCGTCTCTGCGGTAAACCCAACAGTACCACCATTTGCATGGCAGGCGGGTTCGCCATTAATTGGAATACTTAAACCAAAAATGCCTCGTTTATCTATATAAAAACAACGCCCCTTTGGATCAATCACGCCAGGTTTGTATCCCATGGTCGCTAATATCGCGTCATAGAATTTCTTTGATTCTTCAATATCATTTGCTCCAAGCATCACGTGACTAAACATTCTACCCCCCAAAAAAACTGAATCATTATTTGTTGTTTAATATGGCTCTAAGACTTTAATACTATCTCAAATTAAATAGTGATAAAAGTGCAGCGAGTAATCAATCTTAGTTTTAACATTATGCCAGATAATATAAGATAGCCTATCGCTAAAAACACTCTTTTTTAACTCATTAAGTGCTGAGTGGATAGACTAAATGAACTTAACATAGAAATGAAAGATATTCGACTAATCTACGTTCATGATCCCATGTGCAGTTGGTGTTGGGGATTTGAGCCAGTCAGAACAAGACTGTTTAATGCATTACCAAAGAATCTTAAAATAGAATATCTGCTTGGCGGTTTAGCGCCTGATTCTGACCAACCCATGACGAAAGAAATGCAATCCATGTTGCAATCTACTTGGTTAAAAATCCAGAAAACAATCCCTGGTACTCAGTTCAACTTTGATTTTTGGACTAAATGTCTTCCGCGCCGCTCAACATATCCATCAAACCGAGCGGTAATTGCTGCAAGAATGCAAGGTGAAAAGTTTGCGCAATTTATGACATTGAGAATTCAAGAGGCGTATTATTTGGAAGCAAAAAATCCATCTGACAATAATACCTTAGTTGCCTTATCAAACGATCTTGGTTTAGATTCCGTCAAATTTGAGAAAGATCTAGTTTCTAAAGAAGTTGATATTAAACTCAAGCAAGAGATCAGTTTTTGCAGAGAAATGAAAATGAATAGTTTTCCAAGTCTGGCAATTCAATCTGAAAATAAATTAGTACCAATTAAGCTCGATTATCTTAATGAAAATTCAATGTTGAGAGAAATTCATGAAATTAGCCGTTAAACCTAGCATAGTGTGTATTTGCATATTTTTAAGTAACTATACTTTCTCTCAAACAGAAATGAGTACTCTAGCAATTTCGTTACCGCCGACTCATAGTAGTTTACAAATAGTTCATTCAGATCGACATCATACCGGCGGTTTTTCGACTCTCTCTTTTTCATCGGATTGTTCAACTTTAACCACTATTTCTGATTATAGTCAGGCAGCAAATTCTCAATTAGATCAAGCTGTGAGACGTTCTGGTTGGTATCAAGCCAAAGTAGAGTTCAACACGGATGACACTTTAAAAAGTTTAAACTTTAACTCAAAAGGACAGCTTAAAAACCTTAAGGGAGAGATACTTCAAGGCGCCACTGAATCAATGGCAAAAGAAAGCAATGGATATTTAGTTTCCTTTGATGATCGCGGAACGATTTATCGTTATCACGCTTCAAATAAAGAACCAATTGCATTAAACAATATTCCTACAATTGCTTTCCAACAATCTAATTTGGGTGATGGTAATTTAGGTTTGGAGTCCATAGCTTTATTAGACAAAGAGCATCTCCTAGCTTTATGGGAAACTAAAAAAGACGAGTCCAAAGCCGTAGGCCGTTTGTTGAGTCGTGATGGAAAAATTAAAGATATAAATTATTTTGCGGGCGCGAGTCCTGGGGGTTTAGCAAAATTATCAAATGGTAATTTATTGGTTTTAGAAAAACGCTGGTTAGGTGCTAAAGGGCAAAGATTACGACTAGTAGAGCTAGATAAAAGTATCTTCACTTCAATTAAAAATAGTGAGTCGCCGTCTACCATTCATGGGAAAGTATTATTAGATAGCGTGGAAGTCGAATACGACAATAATGAAGGAATTAGTAGTTGCGTGAGAAATGGTAAAGAATGGATATTTGTCATTACTGATGATAATGGTGATTGGCCAAGTAGAAATGTAGAAGACAAAGGATATAAAAGGCAGCGGACACTTTTAATGCAGTTTGATTTAGAACAACTTAGAAGTCGTTCAAAATCATCCGTTATTAGATCAAGTCAAAATAACTAATTTGAGATAACCTCAAAACTATAAGTTATTTCCACAGACTTATTCAACATTAACGCGGCTGAACAATATTTATCAATTGATAACTTACAAGCTCGATCAACAACTTTTTCTGTCAAGTCTGTTCCCGTCACTAAATAATGTGCATGAATTTTAGTGAAAACCGACGGTACGGCATCCGCTCTTTGGGCTTCAAGTTCACATTGGCAGTCTGAAATATTGTAGCGCCCTTTTTCTAAAATCATTACCACGTCAATAGAAGAACATCCGCCTACAGCGGCTAAGATCAGTTCAAGAGGCGATGGAGCAGAACCCTCTCCATCCATCTCAATGGTATCACCGGTAGCTGTTGTGGCATTGAACTTTTGTCCGCTTTGCCATTGTGTTTTGATTTGCATTTTTACTTCCTAAATTGTTATTTAAATAGAGTATTCTTGTTCTTTGGTGGTGGTTTTTTCTGAAAAATATACTAATCGATTTTTTCCAGTCTCTTTCGCTTTAAACAGCGACTCATCAGCTCTAGTTAACAGCTCAATTTCATTGATATCATCTGATGGTAACATAGTTGCTCCACCGATACTGATAGTGACGTAAGGAGACGCTGAATTCCATTCATGCGTGATTTTTAATGAAATAACATCATTTAGTATTTGCTCAGCAATTGTTGAGGCGCCCTCGACATTTGTATTTGGCAACACAAATACAAACTCTTCACCACCAAAGCGTGCTACAAAATCTTCTTTTCTTGAGATGGATTTTCGAAATGCTTCAGCAAGCATTTTTAAACAATCATCACCCGCAAGATGCCCGTAATGATCATTGAAATTTTTAAAACTATCGACATCTATGATTAATATAGATAAAGGCAAATTATCCGCATTAGCTTTATCAATTAGCGCTGAAAAATTCTTGTCGAGATAGCGTCTATTAGATATTCCAGTTAAACCGTCTGTAAAAGAAAGTTCATGTAATTTTGATTTTTGATCCTCTATTTCTTTAATTAAAGAATCGAAAGAGTGAGCAATATCTGAAATTTCATCATTTCCAGTTATTCGTAAATCAAGATCTTCTCCATCAATTTTACTCACCACTCTTTTGTTAAGAATGATGAGTCTCCTAATAATTTTACCATGTAAAAAATAAGCAACTGCCGCTAGGAACAGAAAAGTCACTATAGTGATGATTTGAACTAATTGAGTTTCAGATTCTACCCGAGAAGTTGAATCATTGGTGTTGGAAATAACTGAATCATTCATTTGGTGTGACTGAAATTGAACTTGTCTAGAAAAATCTTCTACCAAATTATGCACAAAGTTACTTCTACCAGTTGCTTGGCCTATACTTCTAAGTTCTTTAATTCTTGTCGGCAGCAAACCACCTTGAAGGACTAAAATGCTCTCTAGTTTTTTAGCTAAATCATCGGCAGATAAAGTACCATCAATATTAAAATTCCCGTCTTGTTCTCTAATGTTTGAGAAGCGTTGTTTAATTTCTTGACTAATAGAGCGCACTTGTTTGAGTCTATTCACAGCCAGTGATTTGCTTGAGAGTGTGACAATTTCCAAAAGGCGAGTGCCCCACGAAAAATGTTTTTTGTCGCTTTCTTCATCGATCATTTTTACCATAGTTAAGTCGTGCAGTTCATACATGCGCTTTTCTTGTGTTCTTACTTGGTCTTGATATTGAATTCGTTGTTCAATTAAGCGATTTAATCCTGCGAATTCATTTACTATCGAATCTAACTGTGTCTTTAGCACTTCATCATTATCGGTAATAAGTTCCAAATCTGAAATCGCCTTGATTTGTTTTTCAATGTCTCTGAAAGCAATCAAACGAAATGATTGTGAAGGAGAGCTCGCTAGTCGAGCCGTTAAATAAGTTAATCGATTAACTTTATTAAAGGCTTCTCCAGAGAGAGTGATTTTTGGCAATACTGTGTCAGACAGTTGAGTCAAAATGGATTGAAAATCTGAAAGCCTTTGTGCGATGAGAGTATTGACTAGAATAAAAAATAACAGTATTCCAATAAATGCAGCGCTAAATATTTTGAACAGAGATACTCTGTTGCTACTAAGAGAGCGACCTTCTATATTTTTCAAGTCGGAAAATCTTTTATCTTTAGTCATTTTTATTTATTCGTATTATTTAAATCAACTAGGCGTGAGTCTAACTTGAGAGAAATGATTGGATTTTGTTTTATGGCATCTATGACCACATCAGAAAGCAATCGATCGATTTGATTGTTATATTTTATTGGTTTTAAATTTTTAAACATAACAAAACTATCACCACCAACTGATATATAACTTGTAGTGGCTAACTTATATTTTTGTGTTGGCTCCAATGCTTTGTCGCCTATCATGATAGAAATAATTCGACTACCTACATTTTGAGAAGAGTCGTATTTTACTTGCATCCCTGAAATTTGTAGGAAACGACCTTTAAATGTTTCTATTAAACTGAGTCCGTTTTCTAAAGCATTAATAATTTGTTTTCCTGTAACTTCAATAACAGAGATTTTATTTCTAAATGGCAGCTCCTTGATAATATCACTTCTTGATATTTTAGAATTGGCTACGTATTTTTTTTCGCCTCGAATGGTTCCACCATTAATTACAGCAACGTCGGCGCCTGCAAAGTTTCTCATTGTGTCAGCGACAAAATTTCCAAACTTATTTTCGCGACTTCTTACGGCTTCAAGGTTAGTATCCATGGATGTTTTAAGCGTACCTATGGGTTGATCCAGTAATGTAGATAACCGAGAAGTGTAGTTTCTAACCTGCTCTAACACTGCGCTATCTTTTGCAAAGTCATTTAAACTTTCCGTTTTCCTTTTGACCTTGAGTGAGCGTCTATCGCCCTTAATCCACTGTAAATCAAGCACCGCTACTTTTCTAAATTCATTCAAAAGAAAGTCGTGTGGGTGTTTCGATTGGGTTGAGATATTTTCTTGAGGAAGGTGTTCATCTCTCATAAGACTAATATCGATGGTGTGTTCATTGAGTAAATGAATAATATTTGGGTCAAGATGCGAATAAAGCAGGATAATCAGCTCCGCACCTTGTTCAAGAAGTTCCTTGGCACGCTTTTCTACGGCTAACCTTTGATTAATAATTTTTATCCGCGACACGCCATATTGATCAATCACACTTTCATCAAGAATTGACAGTACACCTAATCTGATTTGCCCTTGTTGTACAATAATGCTGTTAACCAAGCCATCTAGATTTTCGTGAGTGAACTGATCTTCTAAATTACTGGCCACAAGAGGAAATGCTGCTTCATAAGACCTTAATGAAAGCTCATCTTCTAAAAAACTAAACTCCCTTTTTGCCACACCCATTGCATCAGGCTCTAGACTGTTTAACAGATCGATAATATGTGTACCTCTATCCAAAGAAGATAAAGTACTGGGGCCAAGGCTACCTCCCCCAAATAAAAAAAATGTGGGGTTATCTGATTTCCGATATTGTTTTAACAGAGTTGCTAATTCCGGATAGCCCCCTTTCTTTTCGCTGGCTATCTCTGTCATTTCGCCAGCAAAAATCAAAGTGGCTTTTTCAGTCGCATCACTTGCATAACTGAAGATTAAAGCAATTAAACTTATTACAATGTTCTGTCGAGTAATTTTTAAATACATCATTGGATGGCAGGGTAGGTATTAGTTATTTTGATTATTATTATAAATATAGCATCAAATGCAGCATATATCAGTTTTTATAAGTAAATCCTCAATGACTTTCTGACTGGTTTATAGAGTGGCTATTTTTCAAAAAGATTTATACATCTATTAGATGTGTCGACAATATGTGCTTCTTTAGTTTGTTTTATGTGTAAATATTGCGTATATTGTCGACATTATTGGTAAGCATAGTTATGTTATATAAAATGCGCTTAATTGAAAATCAGCCCGTCACTAATGCGGATAAAACGTTTATTCGCTTAAGAAGTGAAATTGTAGAAGGTGTTATCGAAGCCGGTACAAAATTGAGCGAGCCTGAATTATCAAGCAAATTTTCCGTTAGCCGTGCGGTGATTAGAGAAGCTATTAATCGTTTAGAGGTCTGTCACTTAGTAGAGAGGAAAGCCAATGTTGGGTCGAGGGTGGTAGAGATTTCGCGAGAAGGATTAATAGAAATTTATCAAGTTAGAGAATCTTTAGAAGGTATGGCTGCAAGACTGGCGGCAACGAATATGACGGATGCAGAGATCGCTTCGCTCAATGACCTATTGTCGTCGCATTTTAAAACAGTTAAATCTGGTGAAACCTATTATCAAGAAGCGGGTGATGTTGATTTTCATTATCGAATTATCTTAGGCAGTAAAAATAAGCAACTCATTCGCGTGCTTATAGATGGCATTTATCATTTGATTAGGATGTATCGAGTCCAGCTGGGAATGTCTGGGCCGCGAGTAACCACCGCATTTGACGAACATAAAAACATTGTCCAAGCGATTGCTAATCGAGATGCAGAACTGGCAGAAATGCTGATGCGAAGACATATTGCTTATACCAAAAAAAGTTTGGAATCCAAACTAATTTAGTATGAAAAAGTAAAGATTACACCACAGAAGCACAGAGGCACAGAGAGTACAGAGAAAAGAAATTAAACTAATGTTTGTTCTGGATTTTCTGTGTCCTCTGTGGCTCGGTGGTAAAAATGTTTTAAATATTGGGATATATTATGAATACAAATTACAGAAAGAAACTAGCAAACTCACATCTTGATTATTTTGATACGCAATCAGCGGTCAATGATATTAAAGCTGGAGCTTTCGAACAATTACCATATACCTCTCGTGTGTTAGCAGAAAATTTAGTAAGACGGTGCGAACCCTCTAAATTAACAGACTCTCTAAAACAGCTAATTGAAAGAAAGCGTGATTTAGATTTCCCTTGGTTTCCTGCAAGAGTGGTTTGTCATGATATTTTAGGGCAAACGGCATTGGTGGATCTTGCTGGATTGCGGGATGCAATTGCTGATAAAGGTGGCGATCCCTCTCAGATAAATCCTGTGGTTCCCACTCAGTTAATTGTTGATCATTCCTTAGCGGTTGAACATGCAGGTTTTGAAAAAGACGCGTTCGAAAAGAATAGAGCTATTGAAGATAGACGAAATGAAGATCGTTTTCACTTTATTAATTGGACTAAAAAAGCGTTCAAAAATGTTGATGTGATTCAACCTGGCAATGGCATTATGCATCAAATTAATTTAGAAAAAATGTCGCCTGTGGTTCATTCAAAAGATGGTGTCGCTTTCCCTGATACGCTCGTTGGAACCGACAGCCATACGCCTATGGTTGATGCTCTGGGCGTTATAGCGGTGGGTGTTGGCGGGTTAGAAGCAGAAAGTGTGATGTTAGGTCGAGCTTCTTATATGCGCTTGCCAGATATTATTGGTGTTGAACTCACAGGTAAATTAAACGAGGGAATTACGAGTACGGACTTGGTTTTAGCACTAACAGAGTTTTTAAGAAACGAAAAAGTGGTATCGAGCTATTTAGAATTTTATGGTGAAGGTGCATCCAAATTAACACTTGGGGATCGCGCTACCATCTCTAATATGACGCCAGAGTTTGGTGCGACTGCTGCTATGTTTTATATTGATCAACAGACTATTGATTATCTGACGTTAACCGGAAGGGATGATGAGCAAGTTAAATTGGTCGAGACCTATGCAAAGCAATCGGGTCTTTGGGCTGACAGCTTAGTTAAGGCTAAATATGAGCGAGTGCTTACTTTTAATTTATCTTCCGTGGTGAGAAATATTGCAGGACCGTCTAATCCGCATAATCGAGTTGCTACAACTGATTTAGCATCGCGAGGGATTACGGGCAGCTATGACGAGTCAGAGAATAAAATGCCGGATGGTGCTTGTATTATTGCGGCTATAACCAGCTGTACTAACACGAGTAATCCAAGAAATATGATAGCGGCTGGGTTAATTGCTAGAAACGCTAACCAACTAGGATTAACCAGAAAGCCTTGGGTAAAAACTTCTTTAGCGCCGGGTTCTAAGGCGGTCACTTTGTATTTGCAAGAATCCAATTTAATGCCAGAACTAGAAAGTTTGGGTTTTGGCGTGGTAGCTTATGCTTGCACTTCTTGTAACGGAATGAGCGGGGCGTTAGATCCTAAAATTAAACAAGAAATACTAGATAATGATTTATTTACTACTGCGGTACTTTCTGGAAATCGAAATTTTGATGGGCGCATTCACCCTCATGCAAGCCAAGCATTTTTAGCTTCGCCGCCGCTAGTCGTTGCTTATGCCATTGCAGGAACCATTCGATTTGATATCGAAAAAGATGCATTAGGAAAAGATCAAAATGGTAAAGATATTTTTCTTAAAA
>JBMYPE010000034.1:0-10210 GCA_049600015.1 Kangiellaceae bacterium | reverse complement strand
CGTAACAATTTGCTTCAATTACTTTTTTAAAGTTTGTGTGCTATTAATTTAGTCGCACACAAACTTAATTTGAGGTTTTAAATTACTCGTCTCTAACACAGCGAACGCTATTATAAGCAGGTCTTAAGACATCGCCTTGAGGTCCTGAAGTATAAGCAGTGCTACCAAATGAGCTTGAGGCATCGGGTGTAAATGTCATCGCTGAGTTTAAAGCAGCCGTTGTTTTTCCGTCACTTCTTTGTGCACCGGCTCCATGAACATCAACAGGGCCGTAGTTAGAAAAGTAACCCATGCCGCGTCCAAATGTGATGTACGCGGCTTTGTTCCCACTACCTAAATAGTTTAACAATGCTGTACTTGTCCAAAATGCTGGCCAGTCGCCAACACCTGCTTCATTTGTTTTTATGCCTACGTTGAAATAACTTCGGTCAATTGCGGGTTCACTTAAATCACCATCTGTTGGTGCTCTTGTGTAGTCTAATATGCTATGTAGCTCTTTCATATTAGGCAATCGCCAATCGTTATATCCGCCGGTTGAAGCAGCTTCACATGATGAAACAGCATCTGAAAAATTACTAGCCGGTGTATTTGAGACAGTTTGTTGCCACATTAAATTGGTTGCAGAGTCACTAATAGTACCATCTTCATTGTCCGTAAATTCATTTACCCCATACTCTTCATTTCCCCTTACACATCGAGCGTAAAAGTTTCCAAAAGAAGGATCGGTTTCATAGCTCTTAATATGTCCATCAACAAAATTGATACCAAAAAAACCATCTTTTTCTGAGTAAGTAATACCTGAAAATATCTGTTCTTTATTTAAGGTACTTGTTGCATATTGCCCATCAATCATTCGCTCTCCAGCATCAGGATCACCGTAACCGACATCAAAGTAATTTGTGTTAATAAATGGTTCAATACCGGTTGTATCCACTGTAGTACCATTTGAGGTTGCACCAGACTTTCCACTGAGGTCTTCACCACTCATCAAATAAATAGAGACAAGAGTTTTAGTTGAAGGCAAACGCCAATCTGAATATCCACCAAGCGTGAGATCTTCACAATAAGTTTCCGCATCATCTCGGCTCATCTGATCATCTCTATTAAGTCCACTGACTCCATCAGTATCACTTGATGCTTGCCACATTAATCCGGTGTGATTATCAACCACTATCTCGCCAGCGCTACAAGATGTATAACTTGGTTGATTGCCCGAATAATCTCCATCTTGTCCTTCACCAACACAATCCTCAATGTCGCCTGTGACTTCGTCATAACAAAGTGTTTGATTTGTATCGACAATGGTATAACTATAGACAGGGGTCACTGTGGCGCAAGCCGTTGCATTAACCACATCTATGGACACAGTCGATATGTTGGAATCTTCTGTTCCATCATTCGCTTTATACGTAAAGCTATCACTTCCAGTAAAGCTAGTTGTTGGAGTGTAAGTTGCTGTTGAACCGCTCAAGGCGACTGTTCCATTGGTAGGATTAGAAACAATAGAATATGTCAAACTGTCATTCTCAACATCAGTAGCGACGAGACTGATTTCAAGCGCCGTGTCTATTGGTGTAGATTCATTTAGCGCAGAGGTTACCGGCGCATCGTTGACTTGATTAACTATAATCGACACGGTTGCAACCTCAGAATAACCTACACCATCATATGCAAAAAAAGTAAAACTACCGACGCCACTAAAGTCGGCATCGGGTGTAAAAGTTGCAGTCGAGCCGTTCAACAAAACCTGTCCATTTTCAGCACCCAAATCAGAGGCTATGGAGAAAGTGACACTGTCTCCATCTACATCCGTTGCTATCAGTTCAATTTCTACTTCTGTATCTTCGTTTGTCGAAGCTTCTTGGTCAGAAACGACAGGTAAGTCATTAATCGCGTTAATGGTTATACTAACAATGGCTGTATTTGAGTTTACATTCCCATCATTTGCAACAAAACTAAAACTATCGTTGCCATTGTAATCTGCCAAAGGTGTATAAATAGCGACTGCACCATCAATTGTCACGTTGCCATTGGCTGGATTTGCAACAATCGAATAACTCAAATCATCGTCATCAGGATCGGTAGCAAACAAAGAAATTTCAACACCACTATCTTCATCTATTGACGCTGAACCATCCTCTGCTATCGGAGCTTCATTTACCGCGAGAAGGTTAATGGAAATAGTAGCAACATTCGATTCACTGTTTCCATCAGTCGCCATGTAGGTGAAACTATCCTCACCAGTGTATCCTGTGGAAGGCACATAGGTAGCGATGTTTTCATTGATAGTTACTTGCCCAAAATTAGGTTGAGCGACTATGTCATAGGTTAAGTCATCATCCTCTGCATCACCTCCTATCAAAGTGATATTAGTGCTCACACTTTCATTGATATTTACCTCTACATCATTAACGGTCGGTGCATCATTAACTGCAATGACACTAATGATTACGAGTGCAACATTAGAATCATTGACGCCATCATTCGCTTTAAAAGTAAGTGTATCTTCTCCATTGTAATTATTGTTTGGTGTGTAAGTTACTACTGAGTCACTAATTGATGCCACACCATTCGAAGGTGCCGAAACAATCGCATAGGTTAGTGCATCCCCTTCCAAATCACTCACTATTAAATCAATCTGTATCGCATTATCTTCTTCTGTTGATGTTTCAGTATCATCAGCCTCAGGTGCAGAATTTACTCCCTCCGTGACACTAACTGAAACGGTTGCGATATTCGAATCACTATTGCCATCATTGGTTTTAAAAGTAAAATAATCATCACCAACAAATTCAGTATTAGGTGTGTAAACAACTGTTGAGTCAGTGAGAGTAATAGTTCCATTAACGGGTTCTTCAACAATAAAAAATGACAGTTCATCAAATTCGGTATCCGTTGAGGTTAGAACAAAACTCACCGCAGAATCTTGCACTGTGCTTATACTAAAGTCATTTGCAATTGGCGCGTCATTCAAAGAAGTCACGTTTAAAGTGATGGTTCCATGATTAGAATCATCGTTACCGTCATTTGACTTAAATTTAAAACTATCCGTACCGCTATAATCACTATTTGGGGTGAAAGTTGCGCTCGAACCATTGATTACCACTTCGCCATGTAAAGGTTTTTCAACAACACTATAAACTAAACCATCTGCAACGGATTTATCAGCTTTAGGAAGATTCTCACTATCCGACAAATCGATGACTGATTCATCATCTTCGCTTACCACAGTATTTTTGCTAGCGACAACTGGAGGCGTATTGGCGGTTTCTAACGTTGTGACGGTCACTGTCGCGATATTTGAATCATTCGTGCCATCATTCACTCTAAATGAAAAACTATCAGATCCAGTATATGAGGTAGATGGCGTGTAGCTAGCAGTAGAATCTGTTAAAGAAACGCTACCATTAACTGGCTGACTGATAATGCTATAAGTTAAGCTATCCCCTTCCTTGTCATCTGTTCTTAAAGCAATATCAATTTCAGTGTCAATCACTGTACTCAGGCTATAATCATAAGCAATTGGTTTATCATTTATTGCATTAATTTCCACGCTAACGGTCGCAATGTTTGAATCTTGAAAGCCATCGTTGGCAACAAAAGTAAAACTATCAGAACGATTTTCTTGATCAAAAGGTATGAAGTTAATTCGCTGATTATTTAGAGTAACAGTGCCTTTTGTGGGAGAGCTAACTAATCGGTATGTGAGGATATCACCATCGTCATCCGTCGCTGTCAATTCGGTTGTACTTGCAGTGTCTTCATCGGTGATCATCGTTTTCGAATCAGCAACAGGTGCTGCATTATTCGATGTGACCGAAGTGACAAGAATGGAATCTATTTCACTATCGAGTTCACCATCATTCACAATAAGATCGACTATATACTCACCGTCAATATCTGGCGTAAAGGTATCTTGATCACTACCGTCCTGGCTTAATGTCGCATTGCTATCCGTCGGTATAGAAGAAAAACTCCAACTATAGGTTAGGCTATCACCATCGACATCACTACTTTGACTTCCATTCAAACTAACAACTTGATTTGTAAAGACGGCTTGATTGGTCCCAGCGTTTGCCACTGGTGCATTATTCACGTTAACCGCAGTGACAGTCACAGTATCGGCAGCACTGCTAGTTGTTCCATCGTTTACCACCAGACTTACGACATAGTCGCCAGCAATATCGGTAATAAAATTGGTTGATATGCTAGTCGCGTTATTTAAACTGGCATTACTGCCATCCGGTAAGCTGGTTAAAGTCCACACATAGGTTAACGCATCACCGTCAGCATCAGTACTTCCCGAACCACTTAACTCGACAGTAGCATCCACTGTCACTGATTGATCATCACCTGCATTTGCTATAGGTGCTGTGTTGACATCATCTTGATTACTTGAGTCATCATCACTTCCTCCACCGCAAGCGACTAACAGTACAAAAAATATCGTACATATGAACTGTGGAATTCTATATAAATATCTTAGATAAAACTGACTGCTAGGCATTATTTTTTGCTTGGTTTGTTTGATTCTCATTATTAACTCCACTGCTCATTGATTAAACACAACTATTTCATTTTGATAAAAACATGACCTTAGATAAAATTTAGTTGATGAGGTGAGTTCAATTGTGCAAGAAATGTGAAAGTTAAAAATTTAACTAAAATGAAAGCTTATTTATTGATGTGTTCTGTAGAATTGTTTTGAGTTCCGAGGAGTTGTACGCTACAGCGACCACCCTAATTCTCGACGTTGAAAATAAGATTTCAAAAACTCACTAAAAAGTCGAGTTTTAGCTGATAAAAAGTTTTTATGTGGATAAATGGCTACAATTTGCCGCTGGTTAAAACTCCATTCTGGTAATACGATTTGAAGTGACCCTTCGGCAATATTTTGCTTTAAATAATAATCGGGCAAATAAGCTAATCCCAAGCCATTAATGGCAGCAGCACGCAAAGCGGGACCACTGTTACTTCTCCAATTACTATTCACTTTAATGTAGAGAGAATCCTTATCAAGTTTTCTTTTTAATTGCCAAGGTTTACTCATGCCTCTTTCCATAAACAACAAATTAGCATGTTTTTTTATATCGAAAGGGGAATTTATAGATCCCGATGTTTTAAGATAGTTTGGACTTGCAACAATAAAAAATCGAGTGTGAGCAAGGGGCAAATTTACCACATTCACATCCTCTCGTTTTCCCACTTGAAGTGCTAAGTGATATTGCCCTTCAAGCAAGTCAATTTTTTTACTACTGAAATCTAATTCGATTTCTAACTGAGGATGTTTGGATAAAAATTCTGAAATAGCCGGCACCAAGTGAGTTTCGCCTAACAAATGAGGTGAGCTTATTCTCAGTAACCCTTTAGCTTGCTCTTGAATATGACTAACGGAATGTTCAGCATCTTTTAGATCTTCTATTATTTGAGAGCAACGACGATAATAATCTTCACCTGTTTCCGTAAGACTCAGCTTTCGCGTGGTTCGATGGAGCAATCGACTAGCAAGTCGTTCTTCAAGGCGGCTTACTTGTTGGCTCACATGACTCTTTGAAACTCCTAACACTTTAGCCGCTGCCGAAAACGATCCGCTATCAACTACTTGAACAAACTCTTCAAATCCCTGCCATCGACTCATTATTAGCTAACTCTTCGTAATTGAAATTTTGTTTTTATATGAAAACAGTGTTATCACAAATCACCATATTATCATCTTTTTAAGAACAATATATAATGTAACTCACAAAACAAATCACCCAATCACTAGCTAACCAAAGAGGATAAAACCAATGAATGAAAATGAAGTGTTCAATGCAGCCAGTATTATCGCTGCAGCTATTATAATCGCGGGTGGTGCGATAGGGTCTGGTTTAGGCATCGGAAAAATTGCAGCAAAATATATCGAAGGTGTAGCTCGTCAACCAGAACTTGCTAAAGAGCTCCAAGTGAGGACTATGGTAATCGCTGGTTTTCTTGATAGTTTACCCATAATTGCGATAGGCATTGGTTTACTTATTTTATTTGCAAATCCAATGGCGCCAGCAGTCTAGGCATAGCATTTTTTATGTTGTGTTCGTTTTTTAACTACAAGTCATTATTTAGCGCTACTTTCGCACTCAGCTTTAACCGTAGCGCTAATTAAACTCGCATCCTTTTCCATTCCCGGAATATCAACGCGTGACACATCAACTTTTACATCCATATCTTTATCTAGATTAGCACCTTTTGATTGCATATCATTCTTTACAAATTCAATAGCAATCCGCCTTGCTTGTTCCAGAGCTTCTGTTGCAGTGTCAAAGGACAAGACTTGATCTGTGGCGTGAATCAAATAATGACCATTTTCATGCAATGTAATCTCAATCGTCACAACGGATTTAACAAAACCTACCGCCGCACCTATGGCATTTGCCACATGACTATATTCAGGAACGAGAACCTCTTGTCCTAACCTTTCTGCAACATTTGGGTAGAATATTTTTGCCGGTCCACCTACCGCGACTATAGGCAATTTTGAGTGTAGTTGAACTTTTAAGTCATTGATTTGAGAGTTGCCATTTGCGGCGGCTGTAACAAGTGGATCCTTCACATCAAACTCACGTCCAGCCAGCTGGTTAATCAATAAGCGGGTACTTTTATCCACCACTGCATCATGAACCTTTTGTGCTAAAGATTTTATTTCTGTCTCGACATCTGTGCCTACAACTAAGCCGGTTGCTCTGCCTAATAATTCACAGGCATGTTTTGCTGCTTGGGTATTCCATTGTGACTGATAACCCAGCACGTGAGCCGCATCGCTGGGAGTAAAGCCTGACATTTTTACCACACCACGATTCATCAAACGGCGCAGGCAATTTCTATCTTTCGCTGAAGCAACAAGGTTACGATACAAAATAGGCTTTTCGGTACTTAGCAAGCTAATAAATTCTTTCTCGTATTGACTAAAATCCGAGGAATCAGTGGGTATCAGCAATAAATACTGAATCGCTGAGCGCATTCCGCTTTGTTCCATCAAAGCTTGTTTTAATTCTTTCTCAACTTGTGGCCATTGTGTTGCCAGCATAGACAGGGGTAAAGTGCGGTTTGATAATACCGAAAGATTCAATAATCCATCTATATCAACTTCGCTATCGCCTCCAAGTCCTAGTGTTTTCATATCAATTGCTTTCACCAAAGTACGATAACCACCGACATCAGCACCACGATCATTAAGAGCTGGCCAACCTTTGATCACAGTTGCTACATCGGTCGTTGTGCCACCTATGTCTGAGATTAAAAAATCTTTTTCACCGGTTAAGTAGCGTGCACCAATCACGCTCGCAGCAGGACCCGAAAGAATTGTTTCAATAGGCGTTTGCATGACGGACTCTGCACCAGCAATTGAGCCATCACCTTTTACGATCATAATCGGTGCGTCTAAGCCGAGCTGGCTCATAGACTTTCGTACCGCATTTTCAAGCTGCAAAATCAATGATACTATTTTTGCATTAAACGCCGCCGTGAGCGCGCGCTTTGGACCATTCAAAGAATCCGATAAGTCACAAGATGCAGTGACTGGCGCGCCAGTCAGCTCACTGATTAATTGCTGTGCTTGGCGCTCATGCGCTTGATTACGAACGGCGTAATGGCCAGCCACCGCATAAGCATCAACTTTGCCCATATTGCCTTTTAACGCCGTCCTAATTGCATCGATGTCTAATGGCTGTTGTTCTATACCGGTGTATAGATGACCACCATTGACATTAAGCAACAGCGCATCTGGAATAGCCTTTGCAATTTCAGTGCGCTCCACCATCGCTTCATCGAATCCAAGTGTAAAGACTCCTAATGACGAGCCTTGCCCTTCAACCAGTGCATTAGTTGCCAAAGTCGTGGATAGTGACACTAAACTAACATCACTGGCGTTGAATCCACCCTCACTTTTTTCTATCGCAGCAGCTAGCGCTTTTGCCAAAGCATCACTGATTCCAGCGGCAAGATTACCATGTGTAGTGAGTGATTTAACACTAGCGAGTATGTTGTTATTGATATTCTCATGAGTGACTTTTTGCGTCTTGTTTACGCCAGAGTTTTGATCGTAACTACGCTTTATAACAACAGCATCTGTATAAGTACCGCCAGTATCAATTCCAATGGTGTAATCAGGCATGTAATCAATTAGTGTGAAAATTAGTAAAGCAGAATTATAACAAAAGTTTAAAACAAAAATTTACTTATAAGAAACCATTCACGGTAAACGCATCGACATTTTTATCTATATTTATGTTTTTTACTACTCCATTGGCGACCCCGTGTATTTATAAAGTCTTTAATTCCGTCCAGCCATCACACCGCCATCAACATCCAATATGGTTCCTGTTGTCCATGAGGATTCTTCCGACAGGAGAAAAACTACCGCATTTGCTACATCATTCGATGTACCAATTCGACCGATTGGGTGAAAATCGTTAAAACCTGCTAGGGCGTCATCAAGCTCTGTAGGCTCAATAAAAGATTCATAAATCGGTGTTTTAACTACCGCAGGTGATACAGCGTTTACTCTAATGTTTGAATCCGCTAACTCCATAGCCATGTGTTGAGTCAAGGAATGCAGTCCGGCTTTTGCCATTGAATATGCTGAAGATGGTGTCGCTTTAACGGCTTGCTTAGCCCACATTGACCCAATATTCACAATACTCCCACCACCACTTTTAATCATATGCTTTGCAGTTGCTTGAGATATTTTAAAAGTCGCTCTATTCAGACCCATGTATATTTCATAATCTTCATCAGTGTGTTCGATAAAAGCTTTCGGGTTAAAGTAACCGGCTGCGTTCACCAAATAATCAATGCTGCTAGATTCAGAATTGATAAACTCAATCACATTATTAATCCCCTCCTCTTGGTAAAGATCAGCCTGAATGGTTCTTACGTCACCAATAGAGCTAAGTTGATCTTCTGCTGTTTTAAGTTTGCTAGTATTTCGCCCCACTAACACAACACGGATATTTTTTTCCAACAATTTTATTGCGGTCGCTAACCCCATTCCACTTGTTCCGCCAATAATGAGTGCTGTTTTTGATTTAGATTGAGTCATTTTCGTTTCCTCCAAGATTAATTAAATACCAACTCGAACTTGAGTGGATGTGATAATATTAATGCTGAAAACGAAAACAAAAAAGTAAGCACAAGTTGGTTAGCTAGGCACTTTTTGGTACATCTTTATGATTAATAACGAAAAAATATTTTCAAGAAAATCAGCTCCGGCAAAAACTGCTCGCATGGTTGAAACCATTGTTGGATGCAAATGGTCCATAACCGTTTATCTTCTATTAGAAAATGGGATTAATAGGCCGGGTGAAATGGTGAGAACGGTAGAAGGCTTGACAACAAAAGTTCTCAATACTTGCTTAAAAAGAAATATAGAGTTCGGAATATTACAACGAAACAACTTTAATGAAATACCACCAAGAGTCGAATACCAAGTCACCGAATTTGGTCAAAAATTCATAAAGATTCTTGACCAACTAGAGCGGCTTCAAAAAGAAGTAGATCAAGAAATGTAGTTTTTTCTCACTCTACTACAAGTCATTAAACGCACTTTCAAGCCAAGTCATTCGTTGATTATACCAAGATTTTAAATGCTCAACCTCTTCATCATAAGAATTGAATACCACTGGATTTGGCCAAACGTATACGCCAATAGTTTGCCATTTGTTATCATTTTCTAACTGTGCCCACTTAAGGCTTTCAGCGTGCTCTTCTATTTTATTTAATATTAAATTTTGATTATTTTTAAAGTATGCGAAGCGAGTTTTAATTTGTTCTACAAATTCCGGATCTTGGAAAAGTCTTGCATACCAAGAATGATCTTTTACCCAAAAACCTTCAGCATACTGACTGTCTGCATAATCCACATTTCCAAAAGATAAATCAAAATCCCATAAAGGTCCCATTTTTATTTTTTCACCTGGTAAGACGTTAAGATATATACTGGAGAAAGACTTCGAATCAACATTTTTAGTTATTTCACTAATTAAATACCAATCAATAAAACTATCAATATCAATGTATCTTACATAACCTGTTATTGGATCTTTGAATTGCTCACTAAACAAAATTGATTCGAAATTATTAATAAGGTTTTTAACAAAATCATATTCAACGCTATCATCCTCTAACTTCGGTTCTTTGATATTAATTAAAAAATTGTCGGTATAAAAATAGACGT
>JBMYPE010000033.1:0-10291 GCA_049600015.1 Kangiellaceae bacterium | reverse complement strand
ATGAATTTGAACTGTTTGATACTTTCCACAAAAATGACAAAAAATAATAAAAGCCAAATCAGTAGATGAGCTGACTCCTTCAATGAAAGGACGCCATCTCTTGAGTTTAAAAATAATTGGTTAAATAGCGTTAAAAAATTCAGATGATGATTCCAAATAAAAACTTGATCTAAACTTACAATTAAAACTATTAAGATGGAAGACGCGAGGATTGAAATCATCACACTCTTACTTTTCAAATTGACGCTAAAAGTAGCGAGTAGAAATAAGAGTATTCCTAAGGTTAACGAGGCGACATTGAGCACTAGAATGTGGAAGTTTAGTTCACTATAAATCCCAATAAATAGCACGATAGAAACAAAGTAAACGATGGGTAGAGCGATAAAAACAAATGTGAGTTTAAGCATTAACCATGCTATTTGAATAATCGAAAGACTAGATTGTTGGAGAATACTTTTATGTCCGCGGCTATGAAGATAAGGGATAAAATAAGATGAACAGATCATGCCAACAATTAACGCGAACAAAAAAATCACACCAACTAGTGGCTTTACTATTTCATTGTAAACAGATAGCTTATCTAAATTTTGTGCTTGAAGATGCAAGAAATTATCGTAAGCTAGAGAGCTAAAAACACCGATAGCCAAAAAAGAAATAAACAGTGTTATTTGAATGCTTTGTCTTTGAAAAAGTTGGTTTTTTAATACTGAGTACAAAGATTTGTACTGATTCAATGATAGGTTTTTTGCATCTGATAAATTGAAAGTCATGCTAACTTCCATTCGTTACTTGCTAGCAATCTAAATAGAGGCATGAGCGCTTCTTTTTCAGGTAAACAAAATTCGAAGGCAGATTTGTTACTTTCAATAACTGATTTTATTGCTGAAGCATCAGCATTGTTTAATTTATATAAACCATTTTCGAGATTTTGATAAACAATATCTTCCTCATCCAAAATTTTTGTTATTTTCTGTTTGGGTTCAAAACTAAACATTAGGAAGTTATTGCTATTATTTTCTTCATAAAAGTATGCGATCTTTGATTGGTGTATCAGGATAATATCATCAGCAACATCTAGTGCATGATTAACATTGTGTGTCGAGAACATGCAAATTGAAAATTGATCCAAATTAGCAATATTATGCATAAATAATTCCTGTTCAAGCGGATCTAAACTTTGGCAAGGTTCATCAAAAAATAGAAAGTCAGGTTTATTAATAAACACTTGAGCGATAGCTGCTTTTTGCATGTTTCCTTTTGATAGATTTTCAAGAGGTTTGTTTAAAATATTCTCTAGTTGCCAATCATGAGTTATTTTTTCAATTGAAGTGTCAGCTTGATCATTTGTAATACCTTTTAAACCTGCACACAGATTCAAGTATTGAGCCACATTGATATTGCTTAACGAAAGCATGGTATCGGCTTGATATCCCATTCTTTTTTTAAACTCTAAAGATTCCGGTTTTATTTTTGTATTTGGTTGAGCTTCGCTGACACTATTCTCTTGATAAAACACTTTTGTACCCGGAAAGTTAATTTCACCAATAAGTTGACGCAAGAAGGTTGATTTACCTGCACCGTTTAACCCTAGCAATGCCACTTTTTTTCTCTGGTTTATTGTTATTTTTTGATCGTGGGTTGTATTGGAGTAATTTAAACAGGGAGTAGTTTTGTGTGGATAGTGGTTAAGAGTTTTTTTGTTGTAATCTGGTGACATAAATTTGAGAATGGTTCAATTTTGGTTAATTGATAATATAAGGTTCTAGCTCAGTTTTGACTATATGATGACCCTGTAAAAGAACTCTTCCTTTGTATCGATTTTCACCTGTTGATGTAAATTCAAAATGATATTCTCGAATTAGCTTCCACCGATTGTGGTTGTTTTTCATAAAACTCAGCCGGTGCATGACGACGCTATGGTCTAAAAACTGTACTCCTGATTCTTTACAGCATTTGATACTAGCGTTCAAAGCAAATTGTTTTAATTTTTGAGAATAAGACCAATACCATCCTATGGCAACCAAGCCTAATAGGGTAATTACTTTTGACATCAAATTTTCCTGACCAACTGGGTGTAAATTACTATATTTTATTAAATAACAAATGAAAAAGGCGACATTAAGTCGCCTTTAATAAAACTTTAAGAAAATTACTTACTGCTTGGGCATTTTAGTAACCGTCACTTGCGCAACCCCTGCTTGTTTGGCTGAATCCACGACACCCACAAGAATTCCTGTAAAGGCACCATCTGCGACTTGAACAACCACAGACGCTTTAGGTTTTTTGGATAGAGCGGCAGAAACACGAGCTTCAACTTGAGCGACATCAATTAATGCGCCGCCAAGCGTCACATCACCCGTATCACTAATTCGAATTAGAATGGGTGAGGTTGGGTTTGGCGGTGTTTCTGTATCGTTATTATTTGGGCGCGTGATATCTATTCCTGATTCTTTAATAAAAGAAGTGGTTACGATAAAGAAAATTAACATAATAAACACAATGTCTAGCATTGGTGTCATGTCTACTTCGGTTTCGTCTTCTGCATGTTTTCTGTGTTTACGCATACTTGATCCTGTATTTCTGTTTACTTATTGACTTAGAATATTATTTATTTTTTGGTTATTTATTATTGGTTGTGACAGCTTTGTAAACTATTTATAGGCTATTCACGCCTGTCACCGAAGTTTTTATATTAGCCTTTCGTTCTAACTATAACCATAGCTAGACTGGATGTCTACTGATCTATGCTATGATCTTGGTTAACAACTCACGTAACAGCTTCATTACGTAAGAATTTAACTACCCCGTATAAGAGTTGCCGGTTAGCTTTTCGTATTTAATTACTAGTGATTCATGAGATTCTACATTGGCTTCATCGTGTGGAATGCAATCAACGGGACACACTATTTGGCACTGAGGCTCATCATAATGACCCACACACTCTGTACATTTATCTAAATCAATTTCATATATCTCATCGCCTTGAGATATTGCCTCGTTAGGGCATTCTGGCTCACAAACATCACAGTTTATGCACTCATCGGTAATAATTAAAGACACTATTCAACCCAAATTAATAATTATATGTCATACGTTTTACAGATTACTATTGTACAATATCGTTTTGGTTGGTGCTTATAACTAATTAATTTAATTGAAGAGTGAATGATTTAATGAATATTCAACAAATTAGGCAAGCAAGCTTAATTACAGCGATTAAAACACCATTTAATGAGGCTGGAAAAATTGATATTGCCGCTTTTGACTCTTTGGTAGAAGGGCAGGTTGCTGCTGGCGTAGAAGGATTAGTAGTTGCGGGCACTACCGGGGAAGGACATCTATTAAATTGGGAAGAGCATTTAATGCTGATTGCTCATGCTGCTAGCAGTTTTGGTGATAAACTTGTGATTATTGGCAACACCGGTAGTAATAACACCAGAGAGGCAATTCGCGCTACTGAACATGGATTCGCCTCTGGAATGCATGCTGCGTTGCAAATTAATCCCTATTATGGAAAAACCAGCCCAAGAGGCGTTGAAACTCATTTGAGGAAAGGGCTAGATGTTGGGCCTGTTTTTATATACAACGTAGAGGCAAGGACCGGACAAGACATATCGACGGATATCATTGAATCTATCGCGACTCACCCTAACTTTATTGGTGTTAAAGAATGTGGCGGCAATCAGCGCATTGCTCACTATGAAAAACAAGGTATTGCCTGTTGGTCGGGCAATGACGATGAAGCATTCGATAGTAAGCACCAACACAACAGCCACGGCGTCATTTCTGTAACATCCAATTTGTTACCCAAATTAATGAAGCGATTAATGGACTCTGCAAATGAGTCTGATCTGAACCAGCAATTGCAGCCCATTTTTAAATGGTTATTTTGCGAGCCAAACCCTATTGCAATCAATACAGCGTTAGGAATGACAGGCGCTATTAAGCCCATTTTTAGGTTGCCTTATGTGCCACTTGATGCGACTAAAAGACAAATTGGTTATGAGTTATTGAAGCAATTAGATCAACAAGAATACATCGGTGATAATTTATCGTTACTGAGTGATGATGATTTTCAGATAGTGGCTTAATTCGAATTTAAAACCGAGTTAAACCCAAATCAATCATCACGCTCTGAAAATTCAAAGTGAAAAGTTTATCCTGCCAAATGCCTGTCTTTTAGTTTGACATAGTTATCTGCAGAATATTTAAAAAACTCTTTCTCTTCTTCTGTTAAAGGTCTTATTTTTCTCGCAGGAGAGCCTACCCATAAAAACCCACCTTCTAATTTTCGGCCGGGTGGCACAAGGCTATTAGCGCCTAAAATAACATTCGAATGAATTTTAGCTCCATCCATAACCACAGCACCCATACCAATCAAGCAATTACTCTCAATGGTACAACCGTGAATCATGGCTTTATGCCCTATGGTGACATTGTCGCCAATGATTAAATCATGTCCTTCCGGATTATACGGCCCAGCGTGAGTCACGTGTAAAACACTACCATCTTGAACACTAGTTCTGGCGCCGATACTGATAGAGTGAACATCGCCGCGAACAGTAGCCATTGGCCAAATAGAACTATCGTCGCCTATGCTCACCTGGCCGACAACCAACGCCGTGGGGTCAACAAATACTTTATTTCCAAGTTGTGGGGCGTGCTCTTCAAAGGATCTAACACTCATAAAAATAACTCTTCATAATTTATCGTGGGAATATCAATTGATACCACTAAATATTTGATATGATACTGAAAAATCTGAGTGATAGCAGTTTTTACTTGAATTGAATATGAGAATTTTATGATTAATATCGTTTTATTTGAACCAGAGATCCCGCCAAACACCGGTAACATTATCCGACTTTGTGCCAATACGGGTTATCAACTCCACTTAATTGAACCATGTGGCTTTGATTTAGATGACAAAAAACTGCGTCGAGCTGGGTTGGATTATCACGAGTTTGCAGAGCTTAAAATTCATAAAAACTATGAAGAATTTATACATTCAGAATCACCAAGTCGTTTATTTGCTTGTTCCACTAAAGGCACTCAAAAACATACTGATGCTGATTATCAGGCTGGTGACTATCTAATTTTTGGCCCAGAAACTAGAGGTTTGCCTGACTCAATACTCAGTAGCATGGAGCCAAACAATATATTGCGCTTACCTATGGTCGCTGACAGCCGAAGCTTAAATTTGTCTAATAGTGTGGCGATATTTATTTATGAATCCTGGCGTCAGTTAGATTTTCAAGAGATATGATTGGTATAGTATCAACTAAACACAGTTTCTTTTACACCAGCTAATTGATGCACTAGTTGATTATTAATCAACTTAGAGGGTGTGAAAGCCCCACCATTAACATCATTGGAAAGTAGAAATTGCGCAACTTCCACTGCACCAAGGTAAGTTAATTCATATCCATTACAAGTTTCTATTTTTCCCGTTACTGAGTCACCATTTGCATTGGTTACTTTTCCCCAAACAAAAGTCCTTAACTTTGCTCGTTGTTCTTTATTTGGGCCTAAAGAAGTCGCCGCCGCTTTCTTTTTCATTTGTTTTTGAACGAAGTTCAATTTGAATAACCACCTAAACCAATTCATTTTTCTAATATTACTAGCACCTTTTGGTGAGATAGGAATATACACTTCGATGTTCGGTATTCCTGTGGAATAATAAGCAGTAGAAACATCTCCCCAAGGGATTGTCATGGCGTTTTTCTCTCCATTACCAAAATCAATTGTTTGGCATTTATGAGCCAAAGGTACTTGAATAATATGTCCGTCTTTTCTTATTTTCCCGCCATCTCCTAAACCTTCAACAGAGGTTTTTGCAGTTCCGGGGCTTAGTCCACTCCCAGAATCAAAGCCTAGTTGCAAATGTGTGGCATCCGGCAATTTATCTTTTAACTGACTGGCTAAGCAATCCGTTGGTATCACATCAAAGCCAACACCGGGACATAAAACAACGCCAGCCTCTTGTGCTAGTAGGTTTTTATCTTGTGCCATTTCAAATATTGCGATCTCGCCAGTAATATCGGTGTAATGAGTTTTAGTTGCTATACAGGCATTCATCATCGGCTCAGCGGTCGCTGAAAAAGGTCCTGCACAATGGATCACAATATCAATATCTTTTAACGCATTTTCAATATTTAAGGCAAAATCTAAAGAGAAGACTCTGCTATCCAATTCTAATTTTTTTGCTAAAGTTTCAATCTCAGGCTTATTTCTTCCAGCCAATATCGGTTTTAGTCCTCGCTCTATTGCATACTCAGCAATCAATTCGCCAGTGTAACCATTAGCGCCATAAATCATAATATTTTTAGACATTTCTTTATCCTCTTTTTATTATACCCATTACACCTCAAGATGCAGGATTCAGCAAGACTATAAGACATCATATTCAAGGCATAGAATTTTAGGGTTAGTCGCTCTAACTCAAAATTCTATAACACGGAAGATGGTGACTTATAGCCTTGCCCTTCGGGTGCTCAGCTAGAACACATGCACTGCGTTATCACTCTTGGAAAGGGCTAGCCATTCCCTTCGAGTGATGCCTTGTTCATGTGTCCTAGCTGAACACTGAAACCTGCATCTTGAGGTGTAATGGGTATAGAAAGCGTTATGCTTGCTTCCTTTTTTTGCTAGCAATGATCTGCGGTACTTTCTTGGCCATCCCATTAATAAAGCGCATCGGAAAAAAGCGCTTTAATCGATAAGCTTTTCTTGCGTAATCATGACTTATTACCATCAACTTGTTTTTTTCAATTCCGTCTAAAACGTCGCTTGCGACATCATCTGCTGTGATTTTAGAGTCTTCCATCCATTTTTGAACCAAGGGTTTTAAGCCTTCTTCACCGGGCGCCATAGAATCTAATAGATTGGTTTTAAAAAATGCTGGGCAAATCGCAGAGACGCCTATATTTCGATAAGCTAATTCTGCATAAAGAGTTTCACTCAAAGCGACCACGCCAGCTTTACTCACATTATATGACATCATGGATGGAGCTTTCATTAACCCAGCTGCAGAAGCTGTATTGACAATATGACCTGGGCCTTCTTGAGAGATTAATGGCAGCCAATAATTACAACCTCGATACACACTAGTTAAATTTAAATTGATTGCTCTATTCCATTGTTCTGGAGTACAGTCAACCATCATGCCTGTTGTTGCGACCCCTGCATTATTAACGATAATATCTAAACCGCCCCAGCGAGATTTTATCTCTTCAGCAATTCTGACGAAATCTTCATCTTTACCCACATCACAGTGAAAGGCAAGTGCATCAACACCCAAATTAGAGCCGATTTCATTCGCTTCCTTAGCAACTTCTTTGGCACCCTCGAAATTGATGTCAACCACACCGATTTTCCAGCCTAATTTTGCAAATTTTAAAACGATGGCTCTACCCAAGCCGCTCGCACCGCCGGTTATTACTACTCTTTGTTTAGTAAACCTAGTTAACATTACCTTGCCCTGTTGATTCAAATTATCAAATAATATAATACACTAAACCAATCAAAAAGCGAACGCTCGTTCGTTATTGACTTTTTGTAAGCTGATAAGTTAAGCTAAAAACATAAAGTCGTTATGACGTTCAAACTCCTAAGTTATGCAACATATTTATCTGATAAGGCATGGCCAAGCAAGTTTTGGCGCGGAAAACTACGATAAATTATCTGCATTAGGTCAACGGCAAGCAAAAGTTATTGGTGAGTATTTCGCTCAACAAAATATTAAGATAGCGCACATTATTCACGGTCAAATGTCTCGCCAGCAAGAAACGGCCGAATTAATTGCAAAACATGCCAATTTCAATAACAAGCTAATTCTTCACAAGGGTGCGAATGAGTTTGATAGTGAGCATTTGATTGAACACTATTTGCCGATTCTTGCAAAACAATCACTAAAACTTAGGCAAACAATGGAGAGTGGAGATGATTGGTGGGCTAAGGGCGAAAACTTTGAGATATTTTTTCGTGCGTTGGTTGCTCTTTGGCAACAAGATGATTATTGCCCGTTTGAATCTTGGGAACATTTTAAACAGCGATGTTTAAACTGTTTAACGGATGTCGCGCAAATAAGCGAACAAGCAAAAACTAAAAATAGCGAAAATAGAGGAGCTACACTAGTAGCGACTTCCGGTGGGTTAATCTCCGTTATCATGCAATCAATTTTAGCGTCTGATACTAGCTCTTTTAACAACAGAGCTTTTATGGATATGAATCTAACGATCAATAATACCAGTATGACTGAAGTGGTTTGGCAAGCCAACCAGCCGGTAGATTCAATGACAGAAGACTTAACTTTCAAATACAGAAACCGCTTAATTTGTTTTAATAATGTCACCCCATTGTTGCTAGCAAAAGAATCCGATTTAATTACACGTAAGTAAGGAAAATAATATGAACTTCGAAATTGAAGGTTGGTTAAAAAGCCAACTAGAAGAAATACAAGCCTTTGTTGATCAGGAACTGATCCCTATTGAGAAAGAACTTTTTCATGGCGACTTTTTTGAGCTCGAACCAAAACTAAAATCACTCAGAGAAAAAGTAAAAGCGAAAGGATTATGGGCGCCACATATTCCCGCATCCATTGGCGGTTGTAATAAAAGCTTAATGCAGTTGGGGTTGATTTCAGAAGTTTTAGGTCAGTCGCTCGTAGGTCATTTTGTTTTTGGTTGCCAAGCACCTGATGCAGGTAATATTGAACTACTCCATAAATTTGGTAGTGATGCACAAAAAGAAGAGTGGATGCAGCCGCTAGCTAACGGTGATATTCGGAGTTGTTTTGGTATGACAGAGCCTGCAACTGCGGGTTCAAACCCAACCTTGTTAGAAGCTTCTGCGGTTCTTGATGGAGATGAATGGGTACTCAATGGTCGAAAGTGGTTCACCTCTTCGGCAGACGGTGCGCAATTTTGTGTCGCTATGGTGGTTACAGATCCAAACCAAGCTAAACACAAAAAAGCGAGCATGATTATTGTTCCGACGGATAACCCGGGTTACAAATTTATTCGAAACATATCCATTATGGGTGATGTCGGGTCGGGGTATTTTTCACACGCTGAAATCGAATTTGTAAATTGCCGAGTCCCGAAATCGAACTTAATTGGCGAAGTAGGAAGTGGATTTACGTTGGCTCAGGAAAGGCTAGGCCCTGGCAGAATTCACCATTGCATGCGCTGGCTAGGGATTTGTAGAAGAGCATTGAATGAAATGATTAGTTATACAAAAACTAGAATGATTACGTCTCAGAAACCATTGTCCGATATGCAAACAGTTCAAAATTGGATAGCGGAATCTGCCGCAGAAATAGAAGCTGCAAGAGCACTGGTTTTACAAACGGCTTGGACAATCGAAAATGTCGGTTTTGAAGCTGCGAAAAATCATGTTTCGATGATAAAATATCACGTTGCCAATGTGATGCAACGAGTTGTTGACAAATCACTACAAAGTCACGGTGGTTTAGGAATGACAGATGATACTGTTTTGGCGACTTTCTTCAGGCATGAAAGAGCTGCAAGGATTTATGACGGTCCTGATGAAGTTCATAAAATGGTAGTGGCAAGAAATTTGTTAAAATAGTTTGTGTTTAACATGATAACCACATTAAATAAAAGATAACGGAAACTTTATGAACAGCTGGAATGGTGAAAATGATTTCGCTCTTTTTAAAAAAAGTGTACCTATAAATAGCCAAGCGATCTGGTTGGCTTTTTATCACTTACATAAAGATAAAGTACAAGTACAAAAAGAAAGTGTTGCAGTCGAAAAATTACGCGTCATTATTAAAGCCACATTTAAGTTAGCTAATCAAAAAGGATTTTCCTTAATGAGTCTGCGAGATCTCAGTCAGGCCACTCATATGAGTATGGGAAGTTTATATAATTATATTGGAAGCAAAAGCCAACTCGCAGAAATGATCCATCAGTTTTTGCCTCACATATTTGATACTTGTATCGGCGATCAAATTAGAAGCACGGATAGTATAGAAAACAAAATGGAAAAATTAATTAGAGGCCATGTATTTATTAGTGAAGCATTACAACCGTGGTTCTTTTTTGCGTTCATGGAAACCAAGCACTTAAGTCGAAGTGTGAAAGAGCTTGCAAAAAACAACGAACTAAAATCAGAAGAGCTATTACAATGTTTTATTTCTAATGGCATCGAAGATAATTCTTATCGACCATGTGATTTGTTTTTAACTAGCATGATGATTAAAGCACTCTTGCAAAATTGGTATGTTAAACACGGTAAGTATCGATCAGCCAATATAACTTGTGAA
>JBMYPE010000032.1:0-10320 GCA_049600015.1 Kangiellaceae bacterium | reverse complement strand
AGGTGACCAAGCAGGCCATTGATTCAAATCATTAACTTGGTTATGTATAACAGAAACAGGCGCATCTATTTCGATTGAGCGCCTGATATCGATGCTATTAGGTAAGATAAGTCCTACAATCACGAAAAGAAGAATTAGCGCTGCAAAGACTTTTAAGAAAGTTTTCATGTTGGTTAACCTGAGTCAAATATGAGAGATTGGTAAATCATATCATAAAAGTAAAATTTACCAATTCTCAGACTCAATATTTAAATGATTGTACCAACCGGTCAATCACTATCTCATGCGAGTAATAGTCACTTTTAGTACAGGGTCATTCCAAGTGTAAGCACTTGCACTCAAATCACCTATTCCATGGATTCCAGAATGAATATAGACATATCCTTCACCTTCATCATTTGGAGAGAATGGTTCGCCGCCACAAAGTGGGCCAGGAATAGTAGAACAAGTTTCGCTGTTAGTCTCTGTACCTGCGTCATAAGTTCTCAAGTAAAAAGTTTGGGTGCGTTGTTTTCTTTTTAACGACAAAGATTGACCAGCCACAAATGCATCATTAGTTGGCAATAACATTGAAGCAATGGTGAATCTCGCTTTATGAGATAAATCATCAAAGGTTAAAGTTGCTGTCTCACCACCATTCAAAAGCCCTGCAGACGATTGGACTTGATCATGATAACCATCAAACATTGCTGCGATACCACTCGTGTCGCCACCTTCTGCCACTCTTCCTAATTCTTCAGATGCAGGAGATCCTAACTCAAATAAACGAACTTTATCTTTATGTGCTGCTACCATAATCGGCGTGAATTGAATGCCTTTAGTCAAGTTTGTGATACTTACTTCGTATTTTAAACCACCCGCAAATGCACTGGTTGATAAAGCTGTAGTGGCGAGTAATACCGCTCCCATGCCAAGTGCTTTTAAGTTTAATTTTTTCATAAAAATCTCCGCTGTTTAATCGTTATCATTGATGTTTTGTGTTGCAGGATAAATATAGGGAGAATTGCCTTAAGAAACTTCACAAATCTAAAACGTGTTTATAACAAAACTATCACATTTATTTGTTTTATATATAGGCAAAGGATGGGGATATTACCTTGATGAACTTAGTTTAACCCTTTAGTATATAGTTAACCCTAAACGACTTAATTACGAGCAACTTAACTTTACAATGGACCGATTCGCCACAATATTTGCAGTTACGAGCGGGAAAGGTGGTGTTGGAAAAACTCAAATATGTGCCAATTTAGCAGTCTCATTAGCTGACATGGGTAAAAGAGTCTGCATTCTCGATGCTGATCACGGACTCGCGAATATCAACCTAGTTTTAGGACTCCCACCACGACATTCAAATAATGGACTATCTTCCGAAGAAGTTTATTTGCAACTCTATCAAAACTTCAATCCTCATCCATTTATTTTACAATTAAAATTAGGAGTTGATTTACTTCCTGCAAAATCAGGACTCAGCACTAACCTTCATCACCTTCCGCCACCCAGTGAACAACAAATAAAAAATATGCTTGATAACATGCGAGCACACTACGATGTGATATTAATTGATACTGCGGCAGGAATTGAAGATAACGTTAAAAACTACTTAGCCGCTGCTGATCATACTTTAGTCATTATTAACACAGAGCCGACCTCACTCACTGATAGCTTTGGTCTAATTCGCAGAATGCAAAAAGTCGTTCAGTCTTTTGAAATCATCGTTAATCAAGTACCGAGCCCAAATGCTGCAACCAATATATACAGACGCTTTGCGGGCGCTGTGAAAAAATATATTGGCAGCGATTTATCTGTATTAGGATACGTAAGAGAAGACACATTAGTATCAGCCGCATTATTGAGTCAACGTATCTTAGTAAAATATAGCCCCAATTGTATTGCCAGCCTCTGTATCAAACGAATTGCAAATGAGCTCATTGGTCGACTGAATAACTCCGCGATAAAAACATCGCGCCCTAAAGGAAATACGTCTTTTAAAAACAAGTCAAAACTCGAAAACCAAAAACCTAAACTCACAAGATCAAAAGACGAAACATCGGCGTTGGACTCGATAGTCAAATCAAGCAATCCCAAAGTTATTTTTGATAACTGGATAAATCAAATTAACCAACAGTTTAATGACGAGTCTTTAACCAGCCACGAAAAAAATAAAAGAGTCCAAATGCTGATGTCTCATTTAGAATTAATATGTGAGCAAGATCATGAATTTTTATCAGCGCTAGAATCTTTAGTCGTCAACCTGGGAATAGATAAAGATCTAGAGAAAAAAACCTCAGACTTAAAATTAAGTCGCTTTAATCTTTCAGGCAACTCAATTTTATCATGACTTTGTTAAGCCAATTACGAGTCACTTTGTTTGACTCATTTCTATCGCTAAGAAATATAAATATTAAAGTATTCATTTGGCTGAGCATATACTATTTAGTGGGCTTGATCGTATTTGGCATATTAGTTTGGTTTTTAGTTGAAAATCAAACTTCAATTAAGAGTGCCGTTTTAGATTACTTATTTCCTAAATCATGGCAAAGCATTTCTGAAATGCTCGCTGACTTTTTATTTGAATCACAAGCTAAAGTCGTCATAGGTAATTTGATTATTTCTGGCTCATTTGTTTTGGCATCTGTTTTTTTATTTCCAATCAAAGAAAAATTCTCTCAAATTTTTGAACAAGAGTCCAAACTGTTTAAAGGGCATTATCAAGAGTTTTCTCTGGTCGAGCAAGCAATAGAAGAGTCTAAATTGTTACTGTTTTATTTTAGTATTCAATCGCTAATTTTATGGGTTGGCTACTACCCTTATCTATGGTCTACTTGGCTTTCCATCATTTTAAGTTATTGTTTTCTATTTTTCACCTTCGGATTAGATTTTATATCTCCCACCTTACAAAGACACAGAAATAAATATTCACTCATTTTAAAAACGCTATTTAAACACCCGCTCATCCCTTTCATGTTTGGTGCGGTGTTTAGTTTACCCATTATTATATTATCCAAAATTTTATTTGCTAATACCGACAATACGTTTATAGAAACCATTGGTATTATATTTATTAGTAACTTACTGCTTTTAACTTTGGCGGTTCCTGTAGGTACCAGCATTGCAAATAGCTCATCTCAACTTTTTGCAAATACAAAAAAGCCACAAAAAAAGAGCATGCAAATCTTTTATGGCTTAATTACTTTTATTTTAATTTTTTGCCTATTTTTACATTCCAGTTTAGTTTTAAGCTTGCATCACAAAAGCCAACTATTAAAAGCAGAATACAACATTGATTGGTCATCTGTAGATTACAAACTGCCAACTTTTACTGAGTTAACCCAAGGAAAAGCTTTTTCAAGCTTGTCATTTGATATGAGAGTCAATAATCCAACTGAATTTGGTATTGAAGTTGAAAATAGTATTTTATTTATCACTCAAAAAAATAAAGAAATCGCTGAAATACGCCTTAATAATTTCAACTTACCTGCGGGTGAAACAAAAAAGATAAACATAGATCTTGGCACAAATACAAATTTTAATAATTTAAGTGATTTTAATAACTTAATGAATGACTGGAAAATTAATATGGAAATAGATATTTGGCCAGGAATACCCTTTGTGTTTAATCTTACAAAGCCTGATAGCTAATTTATTAACATCAAAAATTTACGGTGAGGTAATATCGTCTACCTGAAGGAGCTACGTCCCCGCGGCGAAAAAACTTTTAATCTATTCGTGGCGAGGACGCCACTCCTACATATTGTGCACCTAATGTAGGGTTTGAATTTAACAATTAGATCAAAAAGGGATCTCTACGCACGATAGTTTCAACCCGGTCAGGACCTGTAGAAACGATATCGACTGGTACGCCAACTATCTCTTCTATTTTAGCGATGTAGTTTAGAGCAGCCTGTGGAAGTTCATTATAATCAGTCACCCCGTAGGTATTGTCATCCCAACCAGGCATTTCTATATAAGTGGGAGTGACTCGTTCATAGCCCTCGGCACCTACGGGTGTATTTTCAAGTTCACCTTTTTCTGGGCATTCATAAGCAGTACAGATTTTCACTACTTTTAAGCCGTCTAAAACATCAAGTTTAGTTAAACAAATACCAGTGACGCTATTGACTTGAATTGCACGTTTTAATGCTACCGCATCCAACCAACCACAACGTCTTGCACGCCCCGTTGTAGCGCCAAATTCATGCCCTTTTTCACCTAAGTATTGACCGACATCATCATCAAGTTCTGTGGGGAATGGACCACCACCTACACGTGTTGTATAAGCTTTGGTAATACCTAAAACATAATCTAAATAAAGAGGACCAAATCCAGAGCCCGTAGCGGTACCGCCTGCGGTAGTATTAGAAGAGGTAACAAAGGGGAATGTGCCATGATCAATATCGAGCAATGTACCTTGTGCACCTTCAAATAAAAGTGATTCGCCGTTTTCACGTGATTTATGCAATGAATGAGGAATATCTTCTACTAAATCTTTCAATAACTCAGCAGACTCCAAACAAGTTTGGTACGTCTTCTCTACCGATATCGCATCTTGGTTAAAATAGTTAGTCAATATAAAGTTATGGTATTCAAGAATTTCTGTTAGTTTTTCTTTTAGTCTTTCAGGGTAAAATAAATCATCTACTCTCAAACCTCTGCGAGCTACTTTATCTTCGTATGCAGGCCCAATTCCTCTGCCAGTAGTACCAATCTTTTTATCTTCACATTTAGCCGCTTCACGAGCTTGATCAAGCGCGATATGGTAAGGCAAAATCAAGGTGCAAGCAGGACTAATACGCAAGCGCTCCTTTACCGGAATGCCATTTTTTTCCAGCATTGTCATTTCTGTCGCTAAAGCTTCTGGCGAAAGAACTACACCGTTGCCAATCATACAAGTCACGTCATCTCGTAAGATTCCCGACGGGATCAAATGTAGAACCGTTTTCTTCCCATCAATCACCAAAGTGTGTCCAGCGTTATGCCCACCTTGAAAACGAACCACGGATTTAACCCGATCGGTTAAAAGGTCAACAATTTTACCTTTACCTTCGTCACCCCATTGGGTTCCTAAAACAACGATATTTTTAGCTTGATTATTGGCTGGTGCGGACATTTCTTGATTCTCTAATACGTGTGTAATTATTTGCTCACGAAACCGCGAATTGTACTCTTATCAAACTAAAATTTCCGCACTTTTATGCGGTTTTTATAGAATAATTAGATAAAAATAAAAAGTGGTAGATAAATCAGAAAGTTAAAAATAGATCCCTCTCCTTTGACGGGAGAGGGTAATAGAGACTTGGTTGAAAAACTTACTTTTTACCCTTAGCGTTATTGAGATATTTAAAGAAATCGCTATCTGGGCTGACGACTAAAATATCATTTTTATTATTAAATGACGCTTTGTAAGCATCAATACTTCTTAAGAAAGCATAAAACTCAGGATCTTTATTGTAAGTGTCAGCATATATTTTCGCTGCTTCTGCATCCGCGTTACCACGAGTCGTTCTAGAATACTCATCCGCTTCAGCCAAAGTCCTTAAAACATTTGCGTCAGTTTTGGCTTTAACTATGTTACCTGTTTGTTTACCATCACTTCTGATTAAAATTGCTTGAGCTCTTCGTTCAGAAATAATTTGCTCATAAACATTATTCAATACCCTTGACGTGTAATTCACTTTCTTTACACGAATATCAACTACTTCTAAACCATATTCTGGTACTTTTGAGTTTACAAAGCTTCTTATATCACCCATCAACTCTTCTCGTTCTCCAGACACAGCTTGTTCTAGTGTACGCTTACCAAACTGGTTTCTTAAACCATTATCCACAAAGCCTTCTATAAATCCCTCAGCTTTCGTAAAATTTCCAGCAGTACGAATATAAAATTTAGCGAAATCAGTGACTCGCCATTGAACATAGGTATCAACATCAAGAAACTCTTTATTTTGTGTAGTAAAAACGTCAGGACGACCGTCCATTAGCTGCACACGCGTATCTATTTGAACCACTGTATCTACAAAAGGTGCTTTAAAGTGAATCCCTGGCGAATAAATTTCGGGTACTTTTTCACTATCTCTTAAAACCTTACCAAATCGTAAAATCAGACCTTTGTGTGTCTCTTCGACTATGTAGATTGATTTAGAAACAACCACTAATGCAATTAATAAGAAAATAATTCCAAACAAGCTTTTATTAGACATTATTATTCTCCTTTATTCTTTTTCATTATTTGATCAAGCGGTAAATAAATCATGTTATTCCCCCCTTCTGTATCAATCATTACTTTTGTAGAGCTAGACATAACTTCCTCTACTGCTTCCAAATATAAGCGACTTCTAGTAACTTCTGGCGCGGCAATATACTGAGGTAGTAATTGTTTAAATCGAGCCACCTCACCGTTTGCTTTTGCAAGCGCAGTTGCTTTATAGGCATCAGCTTGTTGTTTGACTTTTTCTGCATCAGAAATAGCAAGAGGTAGTTTTTCGTTTTCATAAGCTTCAGCATCTTGAATTTCACGTTTTGCATCTTGTGCTGCTCTATTAACTTCTTCAAAAGCTTCGTTTACTTGACGAGGCGGTTTAACTCTTTTCAAAGTAACAGTCCGTACACTCAGACCACTTTTGTATTGCGCTAACACTTGATCTATTTCAACTTTCAATTCATCTTGAATACGTTCTTTGTCCGTTGTTAAAATTGCATCAACATTCGTTCCACCAACCACTTGTCTTAACGCACTTTCAGATGCTTGAACTAAAGTACCTTCAACGTCTCCTAGCTTAAACAAATAATCTTCTGGTGATGCAACCTGATACTGAATACCCACATCAACTTCCACGATATTAATATCTTGAGTTAACATTACACCACTGATTGACGCATTTCTCATCTCATCAGTATTTACTTTGATGACTTTTTCTACGCCACGAGGCACCCAACCTAACCCAGCTCCAACGGTTCTATCATACTGACCAAAATGTAATATCACTCCCTTTTCAGCTTCGTCAATGGTGTATATTCCAGACAACCCCCAGATAGCACCTAGTGCAATTAATCCAGTTGTAATAATTCCCTTGCCGCCAGAAGACGAACTAGAACCACCTTTCTTACCACCACCAAAAAAGCCACCAATCTTTTTCACTATCTCATCTAAATCAGGTGGACCATCCTGATTATTCTTTTTGCCCCAAGGGTCTTTATTACCATTGTTGCCGTTACCTGGTTGATTCCAAGCCATAATTTACTCCCATTCTGAGATTTTACTAATAGTATGTTTAGTACAAAGGATTTATCTATTTATTTTTATTGCTTATTCAATACTGAGGAATTGGGTCGTCTGGTAGCTCCACTACTGGCAAATCGCCAATCACACATTTCTCAATTTGACCATTGGTTTTACGATTTAGCCTGCGCCAATCCGCCGCATCAATTTTAATATCTAACTCAACTGAGCCATTATCTTGATTTGATTCATCAATAATAACATGCAGATCGTAGAGTTCACTTCTAATATTTAAATCTGGGGGTGAAATCAATAATTTCAAGTCATACCAATCAACATCTAATTGTTTGCTAATAGCCTTTAGGGTGAGCTCAATACCTTCGCCAGTTTTTGCAGAACACCAAGCCCTCGCTACGACCTCATTACTTATTCCAGATTCATTAGGAATTTTGTCATGCGTCTCTGCACTCTCAATTGCTTCTACCTTGGGCGCGACTTTTTCTAATTGATCAATCTTGTTATACACCTCAATCACAGGTACATCACCCGCACCAATTGATTCTAATACTTCATAAACTTGTGCAATATTATCTTCCTTTCGGACATCGGCTGCGTCTATGACATGTAACAAGATATCAGCTTGTCGACTTTCTTGTAATGTTGCCTTAAAAGCGGCAACTAAATCATGAGGTAAGTGCCTAATAAAACCAACAGTGTCTGAAAGTATCACTCTTTGACCAGCGACCACCTCAATTTGGCGGTGAGTTGGATCTAAGGTAGCAAAAAGCTGATCGGCAGCATAAACATCACCCTCAGTCAGTTGGTTAAATAGTGTTGATTTTCCAGCATTGGTGTACCCAACCAAGGCAACCGTTTGAATATTACCGCGTTTTCTTGCTCGTCTACTTTGCTCTCGTTGTTTTTCTACTTTATCGAGCCTTTTACGAATATTCTTAATTCGATCGCCTAAAAGGCGTCTATCAGTTTCTAACTGAGTTTCACCTGGGCCTCTCAGACCAATCCCACCCTTTTGTCTTTCTAGGTGAGTCCATCCTCTGACCAAACGAGTAGAAAGGTGTCTTAACTGAGCTAATTCAACTTGTAACTTTCCTTCATGTGTTTTTGCTCTTTGTGCAAAAATATCAAGAATAAGTCCGGTTCTGTCGATAACCCGACAACAAACTAATCCTTCTATGTTACGTTCTTGTGCGGGACTCAGACGGTGATTGAATAGAACAACATCAGCTTCAGTATCTTCAACAATTTGCTTTATTTCCTCCGCTTTTCCTGTACCAATAAAATATCTAGCGTGAGGGCTTTGACGACTTCCACCCACCATCGCTTTTATGGATAAACCGGCAGATACCACTAGATCTACAAATTCATCTTTATCTTCTTTATTATGGGAATCGGGAAGTTCTATGTGAACAAGAACGGCATTTTCACCGCCAGAATGTCTATCAAACAAATATTCAAACTCTGATTAAATTATTAGCGGTACATTTTACGCTAATAAATGCTGGCGTGCACCAAAATATGTTGTTACACTAATTTCGAAATTAATTTAGCAAAACATATTTGGACAAGCGAATAAAATAAATAAAACTAAAAAATCTTTACGGAAAGGATATAACGCATGCAAAGAGTTGAAGTAGCTACAAATAATAATTCCAAATTAAACTCCACTCACTCAAGTCCTACAAAATCTGAAGTCACTAAAACAAATGAAGTTTCAGACGAACGTATTATTAAAAAATACCCTAATCGACGTTTATACGATACTCAAATCAGTCGCTACATCACTTTAAACGACGTAAAACAACTTGTGATGGAGCACAAAAACTTTCAAGTCGTTGATGCAAAAACAAACGAAGATTTAACTCGCTGCACATTAATGCAATTGATTGCAGAAGAGGAAACTAACGGCGTACCTATTTTAACTTCAGAAATTTTAAAAGAATTTGTTAGGTTTTATGGTGACTCAATGCAAACTATGATGAGTCGTTTTTTAGAACACAGCGTAAAATTATTTATGGAAAAACGTGCAAGACTCAAAAGCCCTCTCAATAGCATGCTTGGAACAAATAAGTCTTCATTAATGCATAATATCGCAAAACAAAATATGGAATCATTTGAAAGTCAGTCGACAGATGAAAACTCTATAGATTTTGGCAGTGTAGAAGTAATAGAAGAAGTCGCAAAATAAAATAATAATTAAAAAATCACTTTTGTCAAAACGCCAAATAACTCTTTTAAAAATTCAAAATAATGGCTTTTTATCACTAGGCTGATCGCCGTTATTAATATGGTAAATGACAAAATGAAATTGAGTTTATTAATACGACTTGATGATTTTTCAGCTTCATCATCTTTTTTAGCTTTAGTAAGTAATTTTTTTCCTTGTCGAGTTGTATGCCATGCCACAAATACAATTAAAAGAACAATGAAGATAGTTTCACTCCCTGCTTGCTCATCCAAATGATAGGCCGCTCCAGCAAGAATTCCAGGGATCAAATATAAAGGTGCCCAAATAATACCCGAAGTTACATTGATAAGATTAAACACCGATTGTGGCATTTGAAATATGCCAGCGACTAGCGGCAGTACTGCTCGTAAAGGCCCAATAAATCGACCGAAAAATAAGCCTAATGCACCATATTTTTCAAAAAAAAGTTTAGCTTTTTCAATTAGGGGTTGATGTTTTTTTATCAGCTTAAATTCAAGAATTTGACCATGATATTTTAACCCCACCACGTAACTCAAATATTCTCCAATAATAGCTCCTAAGTAGGCCGACAACACGACTGGATAAAAAGGTAGAACATCAGTACCAATTAAAGTGCCTATTCCCACTAACAATAACCAGCCCGGCACCATAATTCCAATAACAGCTAGTGATTCGGCAAAAGCTATAATGAAAACAATCACCCAAGCCCATTCTGCATTAGCTTGAATAAATTGAAGGATATAAGTGCTTAAGGATTCCATACCAATTAGCTTTTACCTATAGCGCGGTAAAGCGCTAGGCCTGATAAGCACCAAATGCCATGGTCAGAACAAAACCAAATGAAAGCATCACAAGATAAACAAAGGAAAGAGAAACT
>JBMYPE010000031.1:0-10961 GCA_049600015.1 Kangiellaceae bacterium | reverse complement strand
ATGAAAGAGCTACACAGCATATTAGACTATACAAGAGCACCAACAGATGATGATTTAAGCGAACCTGCAATAGATAGAAGTTATTTTGTCCTACGCACAAAAACGAATGAAGCTGGCGTTGCCGATTGGCCAGCCTTTTGGACTAGTACTGCATTATTAAATTACTTAGGTAGTGGGAACAAAGGCGCTTACATCACCTTTGGACGCGGTATGGGGTACTTTTCTAACTACGGTCCTGTTGATGTTCATGGAGCCGGTGCTCAAAGAAGTGACGGAAAAACAACGGCTGTTTTAAACTCAGCGATGACGTTTACACCCGATGCCTCAAGTTCATATGGCAGCATTGCTTATACTTCAGGACCTCAAGGCGATGTCTTAAGACCTGCGTACAATAGCGTACGCTGTGTTAGAGACGAGTAATTTAAAACCTGCAAATTAAATTTGTGTGCTATTAATGAATAGCACACAAACTTTAAAAAAGTAATTGAAGCAAATTGTTACGATTTAAAGGTTGTAGAAACATACTGATTACAGATTAATTTATTTAAATGTTTCAAACTTACCGACACTCAAATTTTCTGTCGGTTTTCCCATGAATTTAACACGCTCCTCGGTGCAGAATCCGGCAGCAATCGGTGTTATTGCTGTTTTGATATTGCTATTTGGTTTGATCAGCATTAGCAAATTGCCCATTCAACTTACTCCCAATATACAACAACCTCAAATCAATATCGGAACCGGGTGGCGAGCGGCTGCACCTGAGGAAATAGAGTCGGTTATCATTGAGCCACTAGAACGAGTGGTAAAAAACACGCCGGGCGTGACCGATGTGACAACTAATATTCAGCGAGGGTTTGGGAATATTACATTAACTTTTGATGCCAATGCTGATATGCAAGAAGCGATGCTTAATGTTTTAAACAGTTTAAATCAAGCGCCTCCGTTACCTTTAGATGCCTCTGAACCAGTTGTGTCTGCTGCTGGTACAGGTCCCAATGCTCCCAATGCTGCCTCCATTCAAATTAGAGCAAAAGAAGGCTCGGGTATTACCGATGTGACATTGTTTCAAAAATTAATTGATGATGTGATTGAACCTCGCTTTGCAAAAATTTCAGGTGTGGCAAATGTGAATTTAAACAGTCGTCGTGCTAATGAGTTACGTATTACTTTTGATCCCTACAAAATGGCAGCACTAGGTTTGCAGGTATCTCAAGTTGCTTCAAAAATTAATCAAGCCTCAGATGTTTCGGGCGGATTTAATGAAGTGGGCCGTCGAAATTACACTGTGCGATTCGCAGGGCAATATGAAATAAAAGACTTAGGGAATATGATCGTCGGTTATAGTAATCAACGACCTATTTATTTAAATGATGTCGCTATAGTAGAAGAAAAACCACAAGATCGATTTGGTTCGAGTATGCGCAGTGGATTCCCTTCCTATTACATTGCGATTCAAAGAGCGAATGGAAGCAACACGGTTGAAGTTCTTACAGAAATAAATCGCGCAATTGAAGAACTTAATGAAGGTCCACTAAATGAAGTTGGCTTAATGATTGAATTAAGTTTTGATGCGTCTGTGCATATTAAAAATGCACTAAATCTAGTCAAAGGAAATTTGGGATTAGGGGTTTTATTGGCGCTTGGTATTTTATGGTTGTTCTTACGCGGATTAAAACCCACCTTAATAATCGCCACAACCATCCCTATATCCCTTGCCGTTGCATTTTTAGCACTTAGTTTGTTTGATAGAAGTTTGAATGTGATTTCTTTAGCCGGTCTCGCTTTTTCCGTTGGCTTAGTGTTAGATGCCGCGATTATTGTTCAAGAAAATATTGTGCGACTGAGAGCCAGTGGTTTGTCAGATAAAAAAGCGATTTTAAAAGGTAGCGTTCAAGTGACTGGTGCTCTTTTTGCTTCTACAGCGACCAGTGTGGCAATATTTTTACCTATTATGTTTATGCAAGGTATTGAAGGCCAACTCTTTTCCGATTTAGCCTTAACTCTTTCTGTTGCGGTCGTAGCGAGTTTAGTCACAGCTATTACCGTTATCCCAGTTCTTAGTAAAGTTGTATTAAAAAACATCAAAGACGATGATCCGTTTGATCATTATTGGGAAAAAATTACCGCGTTTGTGATGCGTTTAACTAACACCAATTTTAAGCGTTGGGGTTGGGTTGCTGGATTACTGGGTAGTTCGTTACTCATTACGGTGCTTTTACTTCCTAGAACAGATTTTATGCCGCGTGCACCCATAGATGGATTCTTTTTTAATTTAAGTATGCCGCCAGGTGGTAACTTAGAGTTTGTAGAGCAAGAGATAGCGACTCGCGTAAAATCACGTTTGGCACCTTATTACTCGGGTGAAAAACAACCTAAAATAAAAAGCTACAATTTTTATGCCTTTGGGGCTAACTCGGGTGGGTTTATTTATGCAGACGATCCAAGAAGAGTTGAAGAGTTGATGCAAGTAGTGAGAACGGAAGTGCTGCATGATCTCCCTGATACTCAAGTCTTTTTATTTAGAGGCTCGATGATTAATGTGAGTGGTGGCGGAAACGGTCGTTCAATTAGTCTGGATTTACAAGGTTCAAATATTGATGGGTTAATGAATGCTGCGCGAGAAGGAATAGCAGAAATAAGTAAAAACATTGCAGGTGCAAATGCTCGCCCTGTTCCTGGATTACAGTTAGCCGAACCTGAGTTGCGATTGCTGCCGAATGACAGACGTATCAGTCAATCAGGACTAGATAGACGTATTGTTGCTAATAGCATTTTGGCCTTTACTGGTGGTCTATTTGTTGGTGAATATTTTGATGGCAATGATCGCATGAACGTCATCATGCGCGGAGAAAAATGGCATACACCTGATGAGTTAGCCGCGTTACCAATTTACACACCACTCGCAGGAATTCAAACCATTGGAGAACTCACTCAAATCACTCGAACGGTTGGCCCTACTCAATTGAGAAGGGTCGATGGAAAACGAACCATTAGCTTAATTATCTCGCCGCCTGCAACTATGTCGTTAGAGGAGACGATTGATTTGATCGAAGAGAAAGTGGTGCCAAAAATTAAGCAACATTTACCCGACAATGCAAGTTTACAAATCAACGGTAATGCCAATCAAATGAAGCAGGCAATCGAAGATATGTTAGCGAACTTTGCGTTAGCCATTTTTATATTATTTTTATTAATGACGGCACTGTTTAAATCCGCAAAAGATAGCATGTTGGTAATTTTAGTCATGCCTTTAGCGGTCGCTGGTGGTGTAATTGGTTTGTCATTTTTAAATCTTGTAGCCTTCCAATCACTCGATCTATTGACCATGATCGGATTCATCATTTTATTAGGTTTAGTGGTGAACAACGCAATATTGTTAGTGGATCAAACGAGGCAGGCTGAGGCTACTGGACTTAGCCGAGTCGATGCGGTTGCTCAAGCCGTCAGAATTAGAGCCCGCCCTGTATATATGAGTACGCTTACTAGTCTTTTTGGCATGTTGCCATTAATGCTAATACCAGGAATTGGCTCTGAAATTTATCGCGGGTTAGCGACCGTTATTGTTGGCGGTATGGCTGTTAGTACGGTGTTCACATTAGTGTTAATGCCTAGTTTACTTCAGCTAGAAATTCCCTTTTTGGCAAGACTAAAAAATAAATTATTTTCGCAAGAAAAATCAAAAAACTCGATACTCAATTCTTCTAATTAAGTACGACAGGTGAACAAAGATGAAAAACTTTAACAGAAAAAAAACGACAAATTCCTCGTTAGGATTAAAAATATTATTTGTGAGTTTGTTCACGATGAATTTTTCTATCATGGCTCAAGATGCGCCCGCAAGACCGCCAAGCCCAGTTCAAGTGATGGACGTTAAACTTGCTACCATTTCACCATCTACCGATATATTAGGAACTGTATTTAGCCGAAATCAAGTTCAGCTCACGGCGGGCGTTACCGGTAAATTAGAATGGGTAGTTGAGCCAGGCAGTTTTGTAAAGCAAGGCGATTTAGTGGCTCAAATTGAATTGTTACCATTGCAACTTAGACATGCGGAACAAGAAGCGCAATTAAAAAGAGCGAAAATAAATCTTCAATATTTGGAAAGACAATTAAAAAGACAACGTGAATTGAAAAAATCAAATAGCGCATCACAAACACAATTGGATGAAACTTTATCTCAGTTTGAACTCGGTGAATCAGATTTAGAAATTGCAAAATTACAACTCAAACAAAGCAAAGATCAATTAGCCCGCGCTACCATTCGAGCACCGTTCAACGGTGTCATTACTCAAAGAATGAGACGAGCGGGTTTTGATGTCGGTCGAAGTGAAGTATTACTTCATTTGTTAGATACAGAGAATTTAGAAGTGCGACTTTTTGTGCCAGTTAAGTATTTACCTTTCACTCAACCGGGCAGTGAAGTGACCTTGTCGAGTGACACCTCTGATGGTAACCACTACTCAGTGCAAGCAATAGCAACTACAATCATTCCGGCTGCCGATGCCCGCTCGCAAACATTTGAAATAAGAGTAAAAATTCCGGTTGAAAGCAGCGATTATTGGACATCAGGTCAATTGGTGAAAGTCACTGTGCCTATCGCATCTAAAAGCCAACTGTTAAGCGTTCACCGAGATGCTCTCATTCTAAGACGTGATGGTGCCTACGTTGTTAAAGTTGATCAAGATAACAAGGCGCATCGGATTAAAGTAAATGTTGGAAAAGGTCAGCAAGACTGGGTCACAGTGGAAGGCGATTTAAATAGCGGCGACAAAGTTGCCATTAGAGGCGCAGAAAGATTGCAGGAAGGACAAAATGTGGTTATTCAAAAAGAAGCGACTCTTTAGTTTTTATTCGATTTGATGGAAATATTTATTTAATTGAGATCGATTTTAGTTTCCGAAAATAAAAGTCCTTTCACTAACTATGTAATTTCAATAAGAGCGTCGATTATTATTTAATAAAAACTGAACACAATGAGCTAATTTCAATTAGTTTCCTATCTTCAAGAGTCTTATTGACACCCATCTATCGGTAGAACTCGACAATTTATCCATTCTAACCACATTTATTTTGTGGTTGAGCGTAAACTCATATTTCAATAAACGGAAGAGACTTTATATATGAAGAATTCTGTTGCAAAAAATGAGAAGAGTTTGTCACTTTTTATTCAACTGTCGTTACTCATTTTATTGATAGCTTGCGGTGGCGGTGGGAGTTCTGATTCTCCCGATATTGTGGATACAACGCCGCCTGTCATAACCTTAGCTGGTGATAACCCTCAAAACATAAATTATGGTTCTACTTATATTGAATTAGGTGCTTCTGCAACGGATGCGGTTAATGGCAATGTATCAGTGGTAATAACCGGAAGTGTAGATACTAGCCGAGTAGGCACTTACCAACTGACCTATACCGCTACGGATGCGTCGGGCAATTCTTCCAATCTGACTCGCACTATTAATGTGGTGGCCGCAAGAGTTTCAAATGCAACCTGTGTTCCGCCGCCAGCGGTTGGAGGAACGCCTGGCGATATTACTATTGAAGCTAGTTTTCAGGATTTGCCTATACTGAGTAGTCCATTAGCCATGGTTCAGCCGGAGAGTGATAGTAGTTTTTGGTATGTTGCGCTCAGAGCAGGGCAAGTTGTCGCTTTTGATAATGACCCGTCCGCCAACTCGTTGACAGAGGTTTTGGATATTTCATCCAAAGTTAATACGACATTTGAATTAGGATTTACAGGGTTAGCAATCCACCCTAATTACCCTCAAGATAACCGTGTTTTTGCCGTTTATAACGACGCTAATGAAAATGGTCGCTCCACTATTTCTTCATTTAGTGTCAATACATCAACCCGCATGATTGATGCTAATAGTGAACTCGTTTTAATCACTCTTGAGCAACCTGCTGATAATCATAACGGTGGAGATATTGCATTTGGTCCCGATGGATTTTTATATGTCGCATTTGGAGATGGAGGTGCGGATCGCAACACATCGCAACAACTTTATAATTTACATGGCTCAATGATAAGAATTGACGTTTCGGTACAGCCATATCAAATACCCTCAGATAACCCGTTTAATTCTTCCCAATCATTTTGTTCTAGCGGTGCTCGAGCACAAGGTGATACATCAAATTGCCCAGAGATTTTCGCATACGGATTTAGAAATCCGTGGCGCTGGAGTTTTGATCGACAAACCGGTGACCTTTGGCTTGCGGATGTTGGTCAATCGACCTTTGAAGAAGTTGATCGAGTGATTTTAGGTGGAAATTACGGATGGCCTATTATGGAAGCGGACGCTTGTTTCAATAGCCAAAATTGCGATACAGCGGGTTTAGAGTTGCCTATTACCCAATATCCTCGTTCCGTGGGCGTTTCTACAGTAGGCGGCTATGTTTACAGGGGAAACGCATCACCGAGTATGCAAGGTCTTTATATTTGGGGAGACACTTTTTCCAGCCAGTTTTTGTCGATACCTGCTGATTCAAATGTTGGCGCGGATTATACGGCCATTTTTAATAGTAACCGGCTAATTGCAGGAATGGCTGAAGGCAATGATGGCGAGATTTATTTACTCAACTTGGATGGTGGTCAAGGTGATGGAGTTTATCGTGTTTTTGCAGAAGATAACGGAACTGGCGAAATAATCTTACCTGATAATTTAAGCGATGTTGGATGTTTCGACACACAAAACAAAATGTCAAGGGAAGGCGTATTTGATTATGAAATCCATTCTCAACTTTGGTCTGATGGCGCAGACAAGCAAAGATCATTAGCGATACCTGATAACCAAACCATCGATATATTATCCGATGGCGATTTTAACTTTCCACTAAATACTATATTGATGAAACATTTCCTTAACGGTGATCAATACTTGGAAACAAGATTGTTAATAAATCAATCCAACGGATGGACAGGGTATAGTTATGAATGGAATGCAGAACAGACTGATGCGGTCTTGTTGTCTGACGGAAAAACTGAGGACGTTGGAGATTTTGTACACACTTTCCCTAGTGCAAATGAGTGCGCAATTTGTCATACGAACTCAGCTAACTTTAGTTTAGGCATAGAAACCTCTCAATTAAATTTGACTCAAACGGCATTAGGAACCAATCAAATAGACTTTCTAAGTGATGCCGGCTACTTTAGTACAACTGTTCAAAGTGAAAATGAACCTATGCTGTCCGCAATTGATGATCAATCAGCTTCGATAGCTAATAGAGCTAGAAGTTATCTCCATAGTAATTGTGCAGGATGTCATCGACCAGGTTCAAGCGCAGGCTTTATGGATTTACGTTATTCGACTCCGCTCGCACAAACTAGCTCTTGTGATGTGGCACCTACAGCTGGCGATCTCGGTGTGGCAGATGCTCGACTTATTGCACCAGGAAATGCTGCCGCATCAGTATTGGTATTACGCATGCAAAGACTGGATGACGACAGAATGCCGCCTTTAGCCAGTTTAATTGAAGATGAGGTTGCTACAGGAGTCATTAGTGACTGGATTAATGGATTGAACGATTGTAATTAAATTAACTAATCACTTAATAGCTCTATTTTGGTTAATCATATAATTCAGGGCAAATAAATGTCTCTCAAAACCATTTCCGTCATTGGCTCCTAACCGATTTAAACTGAAACTCTTCCTAAAGTCTAAGAATCGTTTTGAGGAATCTTTACCTATTGTTTGTAAAGTTAACTTGACATATGGTTGTGTTGTTGCTACTTTATGTAAAGTGTATTTTACATTTGAAATAAAGGAAAACAAACTATGACATCAATTGACTCGAACAACAGACAGTGGGAAAAAGAGCTAAAACTCAAAACCGCAAATTTAGGACTTTGGACGCTAGTGTGGCTAATAACAATGGCTATTGCTACCTTTGGACCAATTCTTATTTGGGACAAAAATACGACAGTTTCTGCCATTTTTATCTTTATTAATTTATTAGTAGGTATCGCTATGATAATGGCTCATAAGCGCCACCTCCAAAGTCTTGATGAGTTACAGCGAAAAATTCAAATGGATGCAATTGCCATTGCTTTAGGTGGAACGTTAATTTCTGGTCTTTGTTATTCCATGTTAGATATCGCTAATGTGATTACTTTTGATGCAGAAATTTCACACTTAGTCATGCTTATGTCCTTAATCTACGGCGTTAGTTTGTTAATTGGCAAGAAGCGATACTCATGAAAAATAAATTAAAAGTACTACGTGCTGAAAAAAACTGGACACAGGCAGATTTGGCAAATCATCTAAATGTGTCTCGTCAAACAATTAATGCAATTGAAAAAGGAAAATTTGATCCAAGTTTGCCATTAGCTTTTAAAGCGGCTCGTCTTTTTGAATTAACGATTGAAGAAATATTTATGGATGAAGTTTTGTAATTAATGAAAGTTGAGCTAAATACAATCGTTATCACAGCTAGAACAATTCTGTTACAAATTTAATAGTGTCTCATTCGGAGGTTAGCCTATAATACGGCTCATTCTTTTTATTTCACAGACTAGGGGTAGCGGTGAAATTGAATTCACACATTCCTTTTAAACTGAAGCTTGCAAGTTGTTTATTTGCGAGCTTTTTTGCTTTTAATTCATCAATTGTTTTTTCGAAAGAGTCTGAAAACAAATATACGGCTAGCTTTTTTCAACAGTACCTCCCTCAAAATGCACTTCAAATGGTGGAGAGAATACCGGGATTTAAGTTTGATGAAGGCGAGAGCAACCGAGGTTTTGGTGGCAACGCGGGGAATGTGCTGATTGATGGTGCCAGACCGACAAGTAAGTCTGGAGGAATCACTAGCGCATTAATAAGAATTCCGGCAGCACAGGTTGACTACATCGAAATATTGAGAGGTGGCGTGAGTGCAGGCGAAACTTCTGGTCAGTCAATTATCGCTAATGTTGTCAGAAAAAAAGATGTTTCTAGTGGAACTTGGGCAACAAAAGTAAGACGTGCGCCGGATGGCAGAAATATTCCAAACATAGAAGCCGCAATCAACACCGACATAGGTGAATGGCAAACTGCATTTGATATAGATATTGGCGGATTTCCCGGCTATCGAACAGCATTGATCGAAAAACGGCAAGCGAATGGAACTCTCAACACAGCCTCCAATGAAACATTTGTGCATCGAAATAAGTGGATTTTTGCAAATGGAGAAGGTTCTCTTAAAATATCCGAAGGGTTATTAACTTTAAATGCTCGATTAGGAAAAGATAAAGGCGAATTCGATACCAATCGAGAAATCTATGAAGCACGCTTGCCAGATCAAACTAGTTCAGATCAGCATCTCAATATTCAAGAGGACAACGAATTTAAGATTTCCGAATTTGGCATAGATTGGGTAAAAACCTCAGATGATTGGAAATTACATCTTATCGGTTTAAATGTTATCAATGACGAATACTATGAAAATGAAGTTGAATTTGAAGACTTTTTAGCTGCCGAAGTGTCAAATAGTCATTTCTCGCAAGACTCGAGTAAAAATGAATCAATTTTTAGAGCGACCAATGGGTTCACTGGTAAAAATAATTTTAAGCCAGAATATGGAATAGAGATTGCCAAAAACACCTTATCAAGTTTAACAAACAATTCTGGAAATTTAGAAAATGTAAAAGTCGAAGAGTTACGTAGCGAGGTTTTTGCAAGCTTCACTTTTCAGGCATCGGACGATTTGTCATTAGAAGGCAGCCTCACTAGTGAATTTTCTCAAATTAAAGTCTCTGGTGAATCTTCTAACAAACAAAGTTTTCAATTTATTAAACCTCGCGTGACTGCAAACTATAAAATAAATAAGAATAATCAACTGGCGGTATCAGCAGAAAGAAAAGTAGGTCAATTAAACTTTAGAGATTTTGCGGCAAGCAATGATGCTGCGGATGATAATACTTTTTCGGGTAACCCAGATTTGTCACCAGATACCAGAGATGAATTATCAATAAATTATGATTGGAGTTTTAGCGAGCGGGGCAGTTTTAAAATCAAAGCTTTCCATCAATGGAGAGATGATATTTTAGAACAAATCGTTTTACCCTCTGGTGGTCAAGGATTAGGGAATGCAGGCGATTCTAAATTGTGGGGAGTAGAAACCGATCTAAACTTGCCACTGGATTGGTTACTAAAAAATGGCCTGATCGAGATATCGCATATTTATACAGATTCAGAATTTTTTGACCCAGTGATCAACGCAAATCGAACGACTAACGGCTATACACATGATCGTTTAACTTTCAAATTACGTCAAGATTTAGTAGACGCTAAAATGGCGTGGGGTGTTGAGTATTGGGGAGATTTCACAAATACAAACTTTAGAGTTAATGAGCGGGTTACATTCAATGGCAATGATCGATTTAGAGCGTTTATTGAAACTAGTCGTTTCTTCGATGTGAAAATACAGCTAGAAGTCACGCATTTAAATACAGGAGAATATACTCGCTCAAGGTTTATTCATGGTGGAACTCGGCAAGAACCATTAGCAGAAACAGAAATTGCATATCGTCTACGCAAACCGGAGATAAAACTAACGGTTTCTGGTAGCTTTTAATTTGACAACTAAATAAATTAACGGCTTTATCATTAACCTATGACTACACTTGATCTTAATGACTTGGAACGTATAGACTCTATAAATATTTGAATCTTTCATTTCAGTCATTATTATGTGTCAAATTTATTTTAAAAGTTTTCTAACTTTAATAGTTTTAGTTTGTCTAACTAACCCAGTGAAGAAGGTTCTTGCAAACGATCCGTCACTCAATTGGAAAACATTAGAAACACCTCACTTTAATATCCATTTTGATTTAAAACATCAATCCATCGCGGTTAAAACAGAGCAGATCGCTGAGCGAGTTCACCAAAGATTATCCAAACAACTAAATTGGCAACCTATTGAGAAAACTGACTTAATCTTGACTGATTCAACCGACTTTGCAAATGGCTCCGCTACACCCTTTC
>JBMYPE010000030.1:0-11066 GCA_049600015.1 Kangiellaceae bacterium | reverse complement strand
TAATTTTTACCGGTTACACTAATTGCCCCGATATCTGTCCAAACACTTTGAATGACATGACACACCTATATTCCAAGCTAAAGGAGGCATCTCGAAAAAGATTCCAATTTACTTTTTTTTCCGTTGATCCAAATCGAGATACACCACAAAGAATGAAATCTTACTTAGACAACTTTCACAGTGACTTCATTGGAATTAGTGGTAAAAAAGAAGAAATTGATAATGTGATACATCAGCTTGGTGGAATTTATAGCCTTAATACTGATGAAGGTGAGTATTACAGTGTTGATCATTCGGGTCGAATTTTTATTGTTGATCCAATGAGTAGACGTTACGGAATACTCAAAGCAGAAGCACTGCATTCTAAAAATAAAGATCAACTGGTGAAAGAGCTTGAAAGCTTATTATGATCGGATTTAGTTTACTACCTAAGAGTTTCTTTGGTAGAAACACTTTAATGATCGCTACCTTGTTGACTATAAGTCAACTTGTATCATTTATGTCCGTTCAACATTTTGTGGTCGATAAAAAAAATGAAACCATCATGTATTTGGTGACTAACCAAATAAAGATTCAATACATTGGTATTCAGTCAGAAATCCCTCAAGATCTATCCGAAGGTTTTATAAAAACGACAGAGTTAGAATTATTTTGGTTAGCCAGTGGGCCTATTCCCGCTGGTTTAATTGCAGCGAGAGATGATAGAGCTTTCACCCGTGCAGCCACAAAATTTCTGGGAGCCGGAACTAAAGTTAAGGTCGAAGTATCTGATCGCATTTACGTTTGGGTGAACGAACAGATGCATCCAGAATATTGGATAAGAATGCCAATAGGTGAATATGATGGCAGCACACCTGTTTCACTAATTATATTTTTTGGAGTACTTTTATTTTTGAGTTTAATTGGTGCTTGGATTTTAGTGGTTCAATTGCACAGACCTTTAAGGCGCTTAGCTTTTGCTGCAAGAGAAATAGGTCGGGGCGACTATCCAGGAAAATTAAAAGAGACAGGCCCTCAAGAGCTAGTCGCTGTGACTTCTGCGTTCAACCAAATGGCCTCAGATGTTCATCAACTGGAAGAAGATAGAACATTGTTACTCGCAGGTATTTCTCACGATCTCAGAACGCCTATTACCCGCATAAGACTGTCTTTAGAGTTTTTATCCGAACAAGATGAAGAACTTAAACAAGGGCTAATTGATGACACTCAAGATATGGATGATATTATTGATCAATTTATTGGTTACGTAAGATATGGAAGTGAAGAGCAATTAGAAGAAGCTGATATTAACGAGTTGATTCAACAAATTGTAGATTCAGCACAAAAGCAACACAGTGATATATCGACAGAATTAACGGACTTACCAATGGTTCGTTTTAAACCTCTTGCCGCCAAACGATTAATCAGTAACTTAATAGAAAATGCGTTTCGTTATGGAAAACCTCCCGTTATTGTCACTAGCGAAATGAGCGATGGCAATTTATTGGTTAAAATAAAGGACAATGGAAAAGGAATAGAGGATTTAGATAAAGCGAGATTGTTCCAACCATTTGCAAGAGGAGATAAAGCTCGTGGTGGTAAAGGCTCCGGCTTAGGACTTGCCATTGTCCAACGAATAGCGGAAATGCATGGCGGTGAAATTACATTAAATAACTTGCCAGAAGGTGGTTTAGAGGCTTGTTTTTGTATGCCGATTGATTCTGTAAAATAATCATTGAATATTTAGCATTTCTTTCGCGTGTGAAATCGTTTTCTCAGAAATAACTTTTCCACCTAACATTCTAGCAATCTCGTTAATACGTTGCTCTTCGTTTAATTGAATCACTTGAGTTGTTGTTGATTGTTTTAATTTGGATTTACTGGCGATTAAATGCTGATGCCCACATGATGCCACTTGTGGTTGATGGGTCACACATAACACTTGTTTGTCTTTTGCTAACTGTTTTAAAAGTACACCAACAGTCTCCGCGGTCGCGCCACCAATCCCCACATCGACTTCATCAAAAATAATACAGGGTATCAGTTGTTGTTCCGATGTAATCACTGAAATTGCTAAACTGATTCGAGATAATTCACCGCCGGATGCCACTTTGCTGAGTGCTTGGAGTGGTTGCCCTGGATTAGCGGAAACTACAAATTCGATTTGATCCATGCCGTTAGAATGGTAAACGGATTCATCAGTCGTAATTTCAATCGAGAATTGTCCACCGTCCATAGCCAAAGTTTGAATTTTATCGGTAATCTGTTTGGAGAGTTCAAGTAGGGTTTTTTTTCTGCTATTAGTTAACAATTTCGCGCACGTTACATATTGATTTAAACTCTTTTCATATTCTTCTTCTACTTGTGCTAATTCAGAATCATCTGCATGTAATTGATTCAGTTCGTTTTGCAGTTTAATAAAATAGCTTGGTAAGTCTTGTAAACTTACGTGGTGTTTTCTAGCGAGATCATGGAATTTAGTGAGCTGCTGATCGAGCTGTTCCAAACTTTTTGGATCACATTCCAAGTTATCTCTATAGTTAGTTAATTCTAATTGTGCTTCTTGAATTAGTGATTCAGCATCAGTCAAAATTTCTTGTATACCATTGACGTTTTTATCTAGCGAGATCAAAGAGTTCAATCGGCTAATAGATAGGCTTAATTTTGCTAAACTTGATGCTGTTTCGCTTTCTGATAAATCTGATAGTACTTCTTGAGCCAATAATAATCTATCTTGTGATGTGGCAGCTCGTTTATGTTCTGCTTCTAAATTATTTAATACATTTTGTTCTGGATTAGCTTCCATTAACTCTTCTACTTGATAGCTTAATAGTTCTCTCTTTGAGTCTCTAGAAAGTTTTTCCTCTTGCAAAGATATTTTACTTTTCTCAATATTTTTTAATTGCTGAAATGCCGACTTCACGTTATCTAAAAGTTTGGGATGATTGGCATAGCGGTCAACTAAATTAAGTTGTTCCTTATTTTTTAAAAGGGATTGATGTGCATGTTGTCCATGAATATCAACTAAATAACTTCCAAGTTGTTTAAGCTGTGACTGAGTGGCATTACGACCATTAATATAGCATTTGGAACGTCCGTCTCTAACGATTACTCTACGTAAAATACATTCAGTGTTTAATTGTGGTTTTAGTTGTTCTTGGGTTGATGCATCTGAAATAATATCTAATATTTCATCATCAAGAAGATCATTATTTTTTAACCAATGAAATGCTTCGCTTGTATGATCAACTTCAAATAAAGAGCTGATTTCTGTTTGTTTTGCTCCTGCAGTAATCGCGCTTTGCTCCGCTTTATCGCCTAAAGTTAAACCAAGTGCGTCAATAACTATAGACTTACCTGCACCTGTTTCACCGGTGATAACACTCATTCCAGAATGCCAATCAAGTTGCAATGATTGAATAATGGCAAAGTTACGAATATCAATAGATAAAAGCATTAATAGAATAAAATTGATGTCAGGGGTTACTGGAATATTAAATGATTTAGAACTTAAAAGCTACTTATACAGCTAGTTGTTTTAAAAGGAAGGAGAAAAGGTTGAAGATAAACATACTCACAATGCGACTTAATACTATGCACATTGTTTAGTATCTGCTAATTTATGATTAGATAGATAATTAACGGCTGGTTAAAACAATGAAATATAACGGATTGTTGGTTTTTATAAGCATTATTCTCACAATTTATTTAAATAGTGCACATGCTGAAGAAAAAAGAATTCTATATAAAACGGTTGATAAAAACGGCAAGATTACATATTCCGACAAGCCTTCACCGGATGCGAAAGAGATCCCAATGACGGAAGGTCAATCGATTAACATGAAGTCACCTAAAGTCACTTTTCATTCAAACGAAAATAATAATGAAAACAATGCTCAGTCTGATGGGTATACAACTGTCACATTTGCACAACCCGAGCATGATGGAGTTATTCGTAATAACGGCGGATATGCGGATTTTGTTATTAATATACAGCCATCGTTAGACGAAGCTCATCATATAGCTTTTTATATAGATGGTGCATTAGTGGATGCGTCTATTTCGGGTATGAATATCAGCGTAAAAAATGTGGAGTACGGATCTCATACTGCTAGTTTTTCAATTTTGGATAGTACGAATAAATTGGTCGTAAAAAGTGAGACTTTAAGTTTTAATCTTTTGCACACTGTAAGACGAAAAGTAGGCGCCGTTAATCAAAATAATTCTCCAATTAATAAGATTAATACGGATGTTCTTGTGGTCAAAAAACTTAAAATAGATTTACCAGAACATCCTAAACCAGTTAACAATGAACTACTTAAATATGAAAATTTGAAAAAACGTGAAAATTAACATTTTGGCATTAAAAACGACTTTTTGATAATTAGTTCACATATAAATGTGTTTTGATTCTCTATTATGGTATTTCCAGTTTGTAGGTTAGTTCTAAATAGTCACAGGTAAAAATGGTTCAAAGAAGCTGAGAAGTTGTTAGTAGAGTTAGTTGTTCATCCCCATTACCCGCTTGATGCGGGTTTTTTTATGTCCAAGGATGAACGTTCAGGGATTTGCTCAAGCCCTTTAGGGCATTCGCTTTTATGCTTCAGATTCCAATTTGTGCTCGAGATAATGGATGTTGGTTCCACCTTTCTGAAAGTTTTCATCCGCCATTATTCGTCTTTGCAAATCAATGTTAGTTTTAATTCCATCAATGACTACTTCATCTAGTGCAGTTTGCATTCTAGAAAGTGCCACTTCTCGGGTTTCTCCATAGGTTATCAATTTCCCTATCATGGAGTCGTAGTAAGGAGGCACTCTGTATCCGGAATATATGTGTGAGTCCCATCTAACTCCTGGTCCACCGGGCGCATGATATCTGTCGATGGTGCCGGGAGATGGAATAAAGGTGTTTGGATCTTCAGCATTAATTCGACATTCAATTGAGTGACCGCGAAGTTGGATATCTTCTTGTTTATAAGATAATGGTTGGCCTTCTGCGATTCGTAGTTGTTCTTTAATGATGTCGACACCCGAAATTAGTTCAGAAACAGGGTGTTCAACCTGAACACGAGTATTCATTTCGATAAAGTAAAATTCGCCTTTCTCGTATAAAAATTCAAAAGTTCCTGCGCCACGGTATCCCATCTCTATACAGGCTTGCACACAGCGTTCACCTATAAAGCGTCTTTTTTCTTCTGTAATTCCTGGAGCTGGTGCTTCTTCAACCACTTTTTGATGGCGTCGCTGCATCGAGCAATCTCTTTCACCCAAATAAATTGCATTTCCATGTTTATCTGCGAGAACTTGGATCTCTACATGGCGAGGTGTTTCAAGGAATTTTTCCATATAAACGACATCGTTATTAAACGCTGCTTTAGCTTCGGCTTTGGTTAATGCTATCGACTCAATTAAATCTGCTTCGCTTCTAACCACTCTCATTCCACGACCACCACCACCGCCGGACGCTTTAATTATGACGGGATAGACAATTCGTTTACCAATAGCGATATTAGTTTTTTCATCATCACCTAAAGGCCCATCCGAGCCCGGTACACATGGCACGCCAGCTTTTTTCATTGCTTTGATTGCAGAAACTTTATCACCCATTAATCGAATAGATTCTGCAAGAGGGCCAATAAATTCGAATCCACTTCGTTCAACTTGCTCTGCAAAGTCGGCATTTTCGGCTAAAAATCCGTAACCTGGATGAATAGCAACGGCATCAGTGACTTCTGCTGCTGCAATTATCGCTGGAATATTCAAGTAGCTTTCTAATGGCGATGCAGGACCAATACAAACTGATTCATCTGCAAGGCGCACGTGCATTAAATTCTCATCTGCGGTTGAATGTACAGCGACGGTTTTTATACCCAGCTCACGACAAGCTCTGAGTATACGTAAGGCAATTTCCCCACGATTTGCAATGACAACTTTATCAAGCATTTTGTTTTCCAGTTTTAAATTTGGTTTTAACTATCAATGATCTATTTTTTTCAAAGATGATTGGTTTTCAAATTATTCAATAATAAAAAGTGGCTCATCAAATTCTACCGGCTCGCCATCACCTATTAATACCGCTTTAATTGTTCCTGCTTTATCAGCGTCGATTTGATTCATCATTTTCATCGCTTCTATGATGCAAAGTGTGTCGCCAACATTCACTTTACTACCAACGTCCACAAAGTTGCTAGCACCGGGCGAGGGAGCGTGGTACATGGTGCCTACCATGGGCGATTTAACTTGATGGCCAGTAACTTCAGGAGCGGCACTTTCCGTAGCTTCAGCAACTGGCGCTGCGGCAGGAGCAGGCGCTGCTACCGGAGCCGGTGAAGAATACTGAACTGGGGCAGAAGATGAAGCCATTGCTCTGCTAATTCGAACAGACTCTTCTCCTTCTTTGATTTCAATTTCAGCCACGCCCGACTCTTCAAGTAATTCGATTAATTTTTTTACTTTTCGAATATCCATTGTTTTCCTACCTTTTCAATTTAAATTAATTGTTTAGTTTTCGGTTGTTTGAGTTTTAAGCTTTTTAATCGCACTATTTAACGCCATCATATAACTATCAATTCCAAATCCAGCAATAATGCCTACTGCTAAATCTGAAAAATAAGAGTGCTTCCTAAAAGGCTCTCTAGAGTGTGGGTTAGATAAATGTATTTCTATGTATGGTAAATCTACCGTTGCCAACGCATCTCGAATGGCAACACTCGTATGAGTGAAGGCCGCGGGGTTTATCAAAATAAAGTCAGTACCATCTGCTGAACAAGCTTGGATTCGATCAACAATTTCATGCTCAGCATTAGATTGGATTGACTGTAGATCAATTTCAGAAGTTGATGCTACTTTTTGTAAACGTTCCTCTATGTCACTGAGACTTAAAGAACCATATATTTCAGGTTCTCTGGTTCCCAGCATGTTTAAATTAGGCCCGTTTATCAACAATATTTTCATCTTTTACATTAGTCTTTAATTATTTTTACTGACTATTTTTATACTGACACTGATATTTACTCTAAGTTCGCAAAAATAGGCGATAAATATTCATTTATTCTCGCAAACTGTGTCTATCTTCTACAAAAAGCACTAAAGCTTTCTCATCTCACTGATTAGTCAACCAAACTGCTTTATTTTGAGTTAGTCAACTTGATATGATGCTTTTGGTTAACTTTTTAAGAAGTTGTCAGCATTTTTAGTGATTTTAGCTTAATTGTTATTGTGTAATGGTACAACCAGTTAACTTAAGAAGTAGATTTTGAAGGTAAAAGATTTCTAATGATTAGAATGACGAGTAATATAGCTGAGATGGAGTAGACTGGTGAAAACGTCATCTCGTGTTCTGGCGCAGCAATCGTAGGAATTATTATTTGCCATTGCTCAACTAGCCAGTTGGCGAAGTAACCGATACCAATACTCGCACTAAACAGACTAAATAAATAGGCCACCAATACCTTAGAGCCCATTTCTTGCTTGATCATCCCCATGGTGGCAATGTTGGTCGCTGGCCCAGCTAACATAAAGACTAATATTGCCCCTGGTGACAGTCCAGCGGCTAAAAAGCCGGCTGCAAGTGGCGTTGACGCCGTCGCACAGATATACATGGGGACACCGATCAAAGCCATAACAAGCATGGCAACAAAGCCGTCACCCCATTGAGTTAAAAAATCAGTCGATACCCAGGTTTTAATCGCTGCGGCTAATAAGAGACCAATTAATAGCCATTTTGTGATATCTGATAACAACTTGCCGCTTGAAAACTTAAGCGATTGAACTAATAGTTCGGTGGGACGCATTTGCGCTGGCTGTTTTTCCTGTGCTTTTGAAGCACAACAATTATTATTCTGTTTTTCTGATTCGAGTTTTTGCTTTTCTGCGAAGTTTGGAATTGTTTTGTCATTTATAGCAAAAAACTTGACTAATAGTCCTGCATAAATTGCGGTAAAAATCGCTGATAATGGTCTTATAATAGCAAAAAAAGGCCCTAAAAGAGCATAGGATACAGATATGGAATCTACTCCGGTTTCAGGCGTCGCTATTAAAAATGAAACGGTGGTAGACTTTGAAGCACCTGATCGCTTTAATCCAATTGCTGCGGGAATAACGCCACATGAACATAATGGAAGTGGCGCGCCAATCAAGGTGGCTTTTAAAATTGAACTGAATCGGTTGTCACCCATATGTTTTTGCAATAATTCCATAGGAACTATCCATTTCATAAAACCTGCTATTAATAAGCCCAACAATAGCCATGGTGCGGATTCAGTAAAAAGCTCAGCAAAGTTAATGATAAAGTTAGTCATGGTGTTTTACTTATTCCTCTGCTTGAAGTTTGAGTTGAAATGAAGATAAAAGTGTAATGATTGAGATCTAAAAATAATTTGGATCATCTAATGTACTCAATATGGTACATTGCTCGGCACTTTCCAATCCGCCACAACAGGCATCATGTAGCTTTGTTATTGCATGTTGCATTTTTTGGAGATCGCGTATTTTGCCTTCTATTTCACCAATTTTAATACCAGTATAGCTTTTTACTTCTTCACAGGTATGTTTGTCTTTATCTGTTCTAAGTGTTAAAAGTTGTTTAATTTCCTTGAGTGAAAACCCGACTTTTTTGGCATGTAAAATAAATAGTAGCCTCTGTTCATCTTGCGGCGAATACAATCGATAACCGGAAGTTGAACGATCAGTCGGTTCTAGCAAATTTTGCGTTTGGTAATACCTTAGCGTTTCTACGCTGGTATTTGACCGCAAAGCTAATTCACCAATTCTTAGATATGGACTCATTTCTAAATTTTCCAATTGCTCAGTTCTATCTGCATACTTCGATTATAAACCTTAAAGTTAGCTTTAGGGTCAAGAATAAAAATAAATAAATTGAACATTTTTAGCACTCTCAGGGGTTGAGTGCCAAAAATTAAACCCCATATAACCATAGAATTTTACATACCAAACAAACAATAAACTATTTAGGAGACTTAAAAGATGAGTATTCGTCCTTTGCATGACCGCGTATTAGTAAGACGTATGGAAGATGAAACAACTAGTGCTGGAGGAATCATTATTCCTGATAATGCTAAAGAAAAACCAAGCCGCGGAGAGATCATTGCTGCCGGAAATGGGAAGCAGTTGGATAATGGCGACGTGAGAGCTTTGGAAGTGAAGGTTGGCGATAAGGTTCTTTTTGGCAAGTATGCTGGTAATGAAGTTAAGGTTGACGGTGAAGAGCTGTTAATCATGCGTGAAGACGACGTTGTGGGAATCATCGAGTAATTTGTAAATTATTCGTTGATTATAAAAACTAAATAAAATTTAAGTTAGATATTTAAGAGGATAATTAAAATGTCAGCAAAAGACGTAAGATTTGGCGACGATGCTCGCTCACAAATGGTTAATGGTGTAAATATTTTAGCCAATGCTGTAAAAGTCACTTTAGGACCTAAAGGGCGTAACGTTGTTTTAGATCGTTCTTTTGGGGCGCCAACTGTCACTAAAGATGGTGTGTCGGTCGCTAAAGAAATCGAATTGGATAACAAGTTTGAAAACATGGGCGCACAAATGGTTAAAGAAGTTGCATCACAAACTTCTGATGTTGCTGGTGACGGAACTACTACTGCTACAGTTTTAGCACAATCTGTGTTGAACGAAGGTCTAAAATCAGTGGCAGCGGGAATGAATCCAATGGATCTTAAACGTGGTATTGATCAAGCTGTGAAAGCAATTGTTTCTGAATTAAAAGGCTTTTCTGTTCCTTGTGAAGATGATACTGCAATTGCACAAGTTGGAACTATTTCTGCAAACTCTGATAAAGATGTTGGAGCAATCATTGCAACAGCTATGGGGAAAGTTGGTAAAGAAGGTGTTATCACTGTGGAAGAAGGTTCTGGCTTAGAAAACGAATTAGATGTTGTTGAAGGTATGCAGTTTGACCGTGGTTATTTGTCTCCCTATTTCATCAATAACCAAGACAGCATGTCTGTAGAGTCTGATTCTCCGTTAATTTTAATTGTTGATAAAAAGATATCTAACATCAGAGAACTATTACCTGTGCTAGAAAACGTGGCAAAAGCTGGTAAGCCTTTATTAATTATTGCTGAAGATGTTGATGGTGAAGCCTTAGCGACTTTAGTTGTGAACAACATCAGAGGAATCGTCAAAGTAGCTGCTGTTAAAGCACCTGGTTTTGGTGACCGTCGTAAAGCGATGTTAGAAGATATTGCGATTTTGACTGGTGCGACTGTTATTTCTGAAGAAGTTGGTTTAACTTTAGAAAACGCAACTTTAGAAGATTTAGGTACTGCTAAGAAAACATCTATCACTAAAGAAAATACAACCATCATTGACGGCGCGGGTGAAACTGCAAACATTGAAGCTCGTGTAGACGCTATCAGACGTCAAATTGAAGAGACTTCTTCTGATTATGATCGCGAAAAACTTCAAGAGCGTGTTGCAAAATTAGCTGGCGGTGTTGCAGTCATTAAAGTTGGCGCTGCAACAGAAATTGAAATGAAAGAAAAGAAAGCAAGAGTTGAAGATGCTCTGCACGCAACTCGCGCTGCTGTAGAAGAAGGCGTTGTTCCTGGCGGCGGTGTTGCACTAGTAAGAGCAGCCTCTAAAGTAGGCACTTTAACTGGTGAAAACGATGACCAAACAGCAGGTATTCACATTTTGTTAAGAGCGGTAAATGAACCGCTTCGTCAAATCTCTGCAAATGCGGGTGATGAAGCTTCAGTCGTACTTAACAATGTTGCAAATGGCGAAGGTAACTATGGTTATAATGCTGCAACATCTGAATATGGAGACATGTTAGAAATGGGTATTCTTGATCCTACTAAAGTAACTCGAAGTGCTTTACAGCATGCAGCTTCAGTGTCTGGCTTAATGATAACTACTGAAGCAATGGTTGCTGATTTACCAGCTGATGATTCTGCGGGTGGCGCTCCAGATATGGGCGGTATGGGCGGAATGGGTGGTATGGGCGGTATGCCTGGCATGATGTAAAAAATCATCGACCATTTTTCTATGTAAAAAGGCTCCTTTGGGAGCCTTTTTTGTTTTACAATTTGATGATTTTATAAAAGGTGAAA
>JBMYPE010000029.1:0-11187 GCA_049600015.1 Kangiellaceae bacterium | reverse complement strand
GTTGATTTCAAAATCACCATCAACATGAGAGTCATAGTCTTCTGATATCCCTTTCAGTGGATAAGCAATGATATCGTCCTTATCATAAAAGTTATACCATTTTGCTCTTTTAGCCAAGTCTGCTGGTAAAGCCTCTCCAGTGATTGAACAAGAAAGACCTAACTCCGAATTTGCACCATTTAAAGCGTATATACCTTGTGGATTTCCAAATGTAACGTAACCTACAAGAGTTTTCATAGTTTCAAAATTATTTAAATCAGATGAAGATTCCTTCATAGTGCGAATATAATGCGTCATCATTACCCCACCGTAGGAGTGAGCTAAAACGACCAAAGGAGTAGCCTCTGTATCGACTCTTCGATGAGAAGCAAATTTACGTAATCCATCTCTTATACGGTTATTAATAGCTTCATATACTTCAGTTCCAGGCGTATATAATAAAGATAACGCTTGAGTATCTGTCATAATTTGTCTTAAGTTTTGGTAGGCTAAGTCACCTTTATAATTCGCTTTTTCTCTAAAAGATTCTAATTCTTCTTTTACGAGATCGCCCCAGTAGATTTCATGGAAGAGTAAATCATCTTCCAAACGTCCCTCTGCGCCCTTTAAATATTCTTCTGTTATGCGATGCTTCAGCTCAACCGAGTAAAACTCTTCTTCACTACCCAAGCCATGAATGACGGCAATTGCTAGTCTTTTCATTAAGTTACCCTCTCCTAGGATTAATACCCAAAATTTATTCTTATTTAGTTTTTCTTTCCCTATGATAAAAGAAACCCCAGCTATATGCTAGGGGGTATACCATCAAGATCTAATATTTCTTGTGTTCAACAGTCATTTAGTACACAACTAGGCTAATGCATCGAATATAGTGTTTCTTATATCTTCTAAACTTCCCACTCCAGCAATAGTGACATATTGAGGTGCTTTATCAGCTTTTGATTCTGCCCAGCTTGAATAGTAGTCAATCAAAGGCTTAGTTTGCGAGTGATAAACCTCTAATCGCTGCTTTACTGTTTCTTCTTTATCATCTTCACGTTGTGCTAAATCTTCACCAGTCACGTCATCTTTGCCATCAACTTTTGGTGGGTTATATTTAACGTGATAACTTCTGCCAGATGCCAAGTGCATTCTTCTACCGGCCATTCTTTGTATGATCTCACTGTCATCGACATCAATTTCAACCACATAATCAACATCTATGTCGTTGTCTTTCATTGCATCAGCTTGAGGAATCGTTCTTGGAAAGCCATCTAGTAAGTAACCATTTTCACAATCGTCCTGCGCCACTCTTTCTTTCACTAATCCTATGATGATTTCATCCGAAATCAACTCTCCCGCGTCCATCACTTTTTTTGCTTCAATTCCGAGAGGCGTACCGGCCTTGACGGCTGCTCTCAACATATCACCGGTTGAAATTTGAGGAATGTTGTATTTCTCAGTTAAAAATTGAGCTTGTGTACCTTTTCCGGCTCCCGGTGCGCCTAAGAGTATGATTCGCATAAATTCTCCGTTTTAGATGATGAAATGAACAGTTTTGAGATTATGGTTAGTTCTTTTTTGAAATATTATAGACAGCATATCATTTCTATTAAATGCTTTTTTAATTTATTTTTAGTGTCGTCTTGGATGGAAATTTTATGAGTATTAGAATCCTACTTCTTCTGGTTAGACCACAGCAATATTTTCGAATTCGAGTTTACGTTCACGTAAAGGTAAGCTAAACTTAAAAAATGAATGAAAATACAAAAATACAAGACGATCGTCATACAACTTTCTCTATCAGTGAGTTATCTAAAGAGTTTGGAATTACGCCTCGTTCAATCCGATATTATGAGTCAGAAGGATTAATATCCCCAGAACGACAAGGCTCGCAACGCATCTACCACAGAGGCGATAGAATACGCTTACAGCTAATTCTTAGAGGTAAGCGTGTTGGATTTTCTCTTTCTGAAATTAGAGAAATTATTAACCTCTATGACAGCCCAAGCGGTGAACAAAAACAAACCAATTTGCTGTATGGCAAAATCGAAGAACGTCGAAATACGCTTTACCAGCAACAAAAAGATATTGAGACTATGCTCTTAGAACTCGATCAATTAGAAAATCGAATCAACCCTGGCAACTAAAATTAAGCCAATAAAGTCAAATTAGGAGTTCATTCCCTTGCAAAGTTTAAATTTTAATCTTGGTGAAACTGCCGACATGATTCGCGACTCGGTGAGATCTTTTGCAGCCAAAGAGATAGCACCCATCGCCGACCAAGTCGACCGCGAAAACGAATTCCCCAATCAGCTATGGCCAAAACTTGGAGAAATGGGCTTACTCGGAATGACCGTGGAAGAGGAATTTGGCGGTTCTGGATTAGGTTATTTAGAACACGTTGTCGCTATGGAAGAAATCAGCCGAGCTTCGGCGAGCATCGGATTGAGTTATGGTGCGATGTCTAATCTATGCTTAAATCAGCTGCGCAAAAATGGAACTCAACAACAAAAAGAAAAGTATTTGCCAAAATTATGTAAAGGAGAACACATTGGCGCATTAGCAATGAGTGAGCCTGGAGCAGGATCCGACGTGGTTAGCATGGCATTAAAAGCAGAAGACATGGGTGATCACTTTAAACTAAATGGAAACAAAATGTGGATCACTAATGGACCAGATGCAGATGTATTAATTGTTTACGCAAAAACTGACATTAAAGCAAACTCTAGAGGTATCACTGCTTTTATTATTGAAAATACTTTCCCTGGATTTTCGACTGCTCAAAAATTAGACAAATTAGGCATGCGTGGCTCCAACACTTGTGAGTTAGTTTTTGAAGACTGCATAGTTCCTAAAGAAAATATATTAGGCGGCTTGAATCGTGGCGTTGCTGTATTAATGAGTGGACTTGATTATGAAAGAGTGGTTTTATCGGGCGGCTCGACAGGTATTATGCAGGCCTGTATGGACATTGTTATTCCCTACGTGCATGAACGCAAACAGTTTGGTCAAGCAATTGGCGAGTTCCAATTAATGCAAGGTAAACTAGCCGATATGTACACCACGATGAATGCAACAAAATCCTACGTATATAATGTCGCTCAAGCCTGCGACAGAGGCGAAACGACAAGAAAAGATGCTGCTGGTGTTATATTATATGCCGCAGAAAAAGCAACCCAAATGGCTCTTGAAGCCATTCAGTGTTTGGGTGGAAATGGTTACATAAATGAATTTGCAACCGGCCGTTTGTTACGCGATGCTAAACTCTATGAAATAGGTGCGGGAACTTCTGAAATCCGCCGCATGTTAATTGGTCGTGAACTTTTTAACGAAACGGCTTAGAAAAGAATTAAAAGAATCTCACCACAGAGGCCACAGAAAAAAAACTTTAATAAATATCTTAACTCTGTGATCTCTGTGGTAAAAATTTTTAGTTTATAAAGGTAATTAAAATGTCACAAGAATCAATTGTAATTGTAGGAATGGCGCGCACACCAATGGGTGGATTTATGGGTGATTTAGCTCAAGTTAAAACGCCCGAGCTAGGTGCAGCGGCAATTAAAGCAGCTGTCTCTCATTCTGGTGTTAAAGGAGATGAAATTGACGAAGTCATCATGGGCTGTGTTTTGCCGGCCGCGTTAGGTCAAGCTCCTGCTAGGCAAGCGACTCTAGGAGCCGATTTACCACTTTCAACGGGCGCAACAACGATTAATAAAGTGTGTGGCTCTGGAATGAAATCAGTTATGCTAGCAAATGACCTATTAAAAGCTGGAACCAATAACATCATGGTGGCTGGCGGAATGGAAAGCATGAGTAACGCCCCTCACATGTTACCAAAGGCGAGAAGCGGCTACCGTTTTGGCCATGGTCAATTACTAGATCATATGGCTTTTGATGGATTAGAAGATGCCTACCAAGGTGGTGCTATGGGAGTTTTTGCCGAAGACTGTGCAGATAGATACGCTTTTACTCGTGAACAACAAGACGAATTTGCGATTAGCTCGCTAGCAAAATCAAAAAAAGCCATTGAAGATGGATCATTTGATTTAGAAGTAACCCCTATCACTTTAAAAACTCGAAAAGGTGATTTGGTAATTGACAAAGATGAACAACCATTAAAAGCAAGACCTGAAAAAATACCAAGCCTACGTCCTGCTTTCAAAAAAGACGGCAGCGTCACAGCGGCAAATGCCAGTTCAATTTCTGACGGTGCCGCTGCAGTAGTTTTAATGACAGAACGCGAAGCAATAACTCGAGGTTTAAAACCACTAGCTCGCATTGTTGGACATACAACTCATGCAAGAAAACCAGCAGAGTTTACAATCGCGCCAGTTTCAGCAATGAAAGATTTATTAAGTAAAGTAGAATGGTCTGTCGATGATGTTGATTTATTTGAGATTAATGAAGCCTTTGCAGTTGTTACTATGGCCGCGATTAAAGATTTAGAATTAGATGCAACAAAAGTCAATGTACACGGCGGAGCTTGTGCTTTAGGTCATCCAATAGGCACCAGCGGAACACGAATCATTGTGACACTAATTGCTGCATTAAAAAAATACGGAAAGAGTAAAGGGGTTGCATCACTTTGCATTGGTGGCGGTGAAGCAACTGCTATGGCAATTGAAATAATATAAAAACTATTTACCACGGAGACACAGAGGAACGGAGAACAACAGTAAAGTAGTAATTACCGTGTTTGATTTTCCTCCGTGCGCTCTGTGCCTCTGTGGTGAAAATGTTTTAATTTTGTATTGAGTAAAGATAACTATGTTTTTATCCGAAGAAGAAACAATGATCCAAGATGCTGCGCGTCAATATGTGCAGGAAAAAATCGCGCCCTACTCCGCCGATTGGGATAGAACTAAAACATTTCCTAAAGAAGCATTACAAGGATTAGGTGAACTTGGTTTTTACGGGATGTTAGTGCCGGAGAAATGGCATGGATGTGAAATTGGATATTTTTCTGCCGCTTTAGTATTAGAAGAAATTGCCGCCGGTGATGCTGCTTGTTCAACTATCATCAGTGTGACTAACTCGGTGGGTTGCATGCCCATTTTAAATTTTGGTTCCGATGAACAAAAAGAAAAGTTTTTAAAACCAATGGCTGCTGGTGAAAAACTCGGGGCCTTCTGTTTGACAGAACCTCATGCGGGATCGGATGCTTCAGACTTAAGAACAAAAGCAAAATCAGATGGCGAACATTACATCTTAAATGGCGTAAAACAATTTATCACTTCCGGTCAAAATGCGGACATAGCAATTGTATTTGCAGTTACGGATGCTAACGCCGGAAAAAAAGGGATATCCGCATTTATTGTGGAAACTAACACACCAGGCTACTTAATTACTAACATTGAAAATAAAATGGGACAACATGCTTCGGATACTGCGCAAATAACATTTGAAGATTGTAAAATCCCTAAAGCTAACTTGTTAGGAAAAGAAGGAGAAGGATACAAAATAGCACTTTCAGGATTAGAAGGTGGGCGAATTGGTATTGCGTCTCAATGTGTTGGAATAGCAAGAGCCGCATTAGAATCAGCCAAACAATATGCATCAGAACGTACAGCCTTTGGAAAAGAAATTCACAAGCACCAAGCTATCGGATTCAAGCTCGCAGACATGGCCACACAGTTAGATGCAGCTCGACTAATGGTACAAAGAGCTGCTCGATTAAAAGACACTGGAAAGCCTTGTTTAAAAGAGGCCTCCATGGCGAAACTATTTGCCTCCGAAGCAGCTGAAAAAATTTGTTCCGATGCAATTCAAGTATTTGGCGGTTACGGCTATTTAAACGATTTTCCAGTCGAGCGCTATTACCGTGATGTTCGAATTTGTCAAATTTATGAAGGCACTAGCGAAGTTCAAAAACTAGTTATTAGCCGTGCTGTGATGACCGAGTAAGTTTAGAAGAATCTGTTCACCCTGAAGGCATATATTGCGCCCTACTCTCAGTGGTGAAAATTTATTTTTTAATGACACATTTTAAAATTGGATAATGAAATGCCAGCAATAAAATCCAAACTAAACCCTAAAAGCCAAGACTTTATTGTTAATAGCGATAGCATGCAGTCATTAGTTGACGACTTAAAAGATAAAATGAGAGTCATCGCCGATGGCGGAGGAAAAGCTCGAAACGAAAAACATTTGAGTCGTGGTAAATTATTACCACGGGACAGAGTAAGGCAACTGCTTGATGTTGGTTCCCCGTTTCTGGAGTTCTCTCAATTTGCCGCATTTGCTATGTACGATAATCAAGTGCCATCCGCTGGAATCATTGCCGGCATTGGTGTAGTGAATGGTCAAGAGTGTGTCATAGTAGCTAACGATGCGACGGTTAAAGGCGGTACTTATTTTCCTGAAACCATTAAAAAACATTTACGCGCTCAAGAAATTGCAGAGCAAAACCACCTCCCTTGCATTTATCTAGTGGACTCTGGCGGTGCTAACCTTCCACAACAAGATCAAGTTTTCCCTGACCGAGATCACTTTGGTAGAATATTTTTTAATCAAGCAAATATGTCTGCTAAAGGCATTGCTCAAATTGCAGTGGTAATGGGAAGCTGTACCGCAGGCGGCGCTTATGTACCGGCTATGGCAGATGAAAGTATCATAGTGAAAGAACAAGGCACCATATTTTTGGGCGGGCCTCCTTTGGTAAAAGCCGCGACAGGTGAAGAAGTGAGTGCAGAAGATCTTGGAGGCGGTGACGTTCATTGTAAAACTTCTGGTGTAACCGATCACCTTGCTCAAAATGATCAACATGCGTTGGGGATCACTAGAAATATTGTCTCTCATTTAAATAAACAAAAATACACTCCTTGGAAAGTAACTAAGTCAGTGGAACCTCTATATCCAAAAGAAGAACTTTACGGAATTGTGCCAACCGACTCTAAACAACCATTTGATATAAAAGAAATTATTGCTCGTATTGTTGATGCAAGTGAGTTTGATGAATTCAAACCTTTATATGGTTCAACTTTAGTTTGTGGATTTGCCAAAATTCATGGCTACCCGGTCGGCATCGTCGCCAACAATGGGATTTTATTTTCTGAATCAGCTTTAAAAGGGGCTCACTTTATCGAGCTTTGTTGTCAAAGAAATATTCCTTTAGTGTTTTTGCAAAACATCACCGGTTTTATGGTTGGAAAAAAATATGAAAATGGCGGAATTGCAAAAAATGGTGCAAAAATGGTTACCGCAGTGGCTTGTGCCAAAGTGCCAAAGTATACAGTGATTGTAGGCGGAAGTTTTGGCGCAGGAAATTATGGCATGTGTGGTCGAGCTTATAGTCCAAGGTTTTTATGGATGTGGCCAAATGCAAGAATATCCGTGATGGGAGGTTCTCAAGCAGCTGGCGTATTGGCGCAAGTTAAACGAGATAATTTTGATCGCAAAGGCATTCAATGGTCAAAAGAAGACGAAGCTGAATTCAAAAAACCAATCGAAGCAATGTACGACGAACAAGGCCATCCCTACTACGCATCGGCCAGACTTTGGGATGACGGAATAATTGATCCTGCTGATACCCGTAAAGTGTTAGGGCTAGGTTTGGCAGCGAGTTTAAATGCCCCAACAGAAAAAACGCAGTTTGGCGTTTTTAGAATGTAATTGTTACCTAAGAAAAGAGATACTCACTTACCTAGGAGTTTTTATATGGCAAACGACACTAATAACAATGAAATAATCGTTACAAAAGCAAAAAATGGTGTAGGAAGAATCACATTAAATAGAGCTGAACTCCATAACTCCTTTGATGACAAAGTGATTCATTCTTTAACAGAAGCTATTAAAGAGATTGATCAAGACGATAGTTTAAGATTATTGGTTTTAGATGCCAAAGGTAAAAGTTTTTCTGCCGGTGCTGATTTGAATTGGATGAAACGCATGGCAAGTTATAGCTGGGAAGAAAATTACCAAGATTCATTAAAACTTGCTGGATTAATGCAAGCCTTGTATGAATGCTCTAAAACGACCATAGCAGTTGTTCAAGGTGCAGCGTATGGAGGCGGTGTTGGTTTAGTTGCCTGTTGCGATATAGTGTTAGCCAGCGAAAAAGCCATGTTCTGTTTATCAGAAGTTAAGTTAGGTTTAATTCCCTCAGTTATTAGCCCCTATGTTGTAAAAGCGATTGGTGAAAGAAATTCGAAAAGATATTTTACGACCGCAGAAAAATTTAACGTTAATGAAGCATTAAACATTCAACTGGTCCACAAAGTATTTCCGCTAGATGAATTAAAAGATGCAAGCGATGATTATATTAATCGCATTTTAGCGAATGGGCCTAACGCAATGTATCAAGCAAAAAAACTAGTGAATTATGTTAACAATAAGAAAATTGATGAAACTCTTATTCTAGAAACTGCACAGCGAATTGCCGACATCCGCGCTTCTATTGAAGGCAAAGAAGGTGTGAGTGCTTTTCTTGAAAAAAGACCAGCGCATTGGGCTTCTGTCATTGCTAAAACGGTTGGCGATTTATAAACACATCGAAATAACAACGATACACATGATGGATAGATTGGATTAAGAAATAATGAACCAACTGAAAATTAATTTAGAACAAAAAAACATTCAAAAAATTCTTATCGCTAACCGAGGTGAAATTGCCTGTCGCATTATTCGCACGGCTCACAAAATGGGAATTCAATGCGTTGCAATTTATTCAGATGCCGACCAAAACGCACAACATGTTAAATTAGCGGATGAAGCTTGGTACCTAGGTCCATCTCCCGCTAGTGAAAGCTATCTTCGAGCTGATAAAATATTACAAGTCGCCAAAAATGCTGGTGCGGACGCCGTCCATCCGGGTTATGGGTTTCTATCTGAAAACTCAAAATTTGCGGCAGATTGCGCTGAAAACAATATCACTTTTATAGGACCGCCCACAGAATCAATCGAGGCAATGGGCTCCAAAAGTGAAGCTAAGAATATAATGACTAAAGCCGGGGTACCTCTAGTTGAAGGGTATCATGGTGATAACCAAGATAAATCACTTTTGCATGGTGAAGCCGATAAAATTGGTTATCCACTTTTAATTAAAGCAACCGCTGGTGGCGGCGGAAAAGGAATGCGAGTGGTTGATTCTAGTGAGGAGTTTATAGACTCATTAGAATCGTGCAAAAGAGAAGCGCTGTCTTCTTTTGGTGATGACAAAGTACTCATTGAAAAATATTTAACTAAACCTCGTCACGTCGAAATTCAAGTATTTGCTGATAATTTTGGAAACGCCGTTCATTTATTTGAAAGAGATTGCAGTGTACAAAGGCGACACCAAAAAGTTATCGAAGAAGCGCCAGCTCCCGGATTAAGTGAACAAACAAGAAATGCGATGGGTGAAGTCGCCATTCAAGCTGCAAAAGCAATTAATTATAGCGGCGCTGGCACAGTCGAATTTTTGTACGATGAAGATGAATCCTTTTATTTTATGGAAATGAATACTCGCTTGCAGGTAGAACATCCAGTCACTGAAAAAATAACCGGATTAGATTTAGTTGAATGGCAAATTATTGTAGCAAATAATCAAACACTCCCTATGACGCAAGATCAACTGTCTTTTGATGGTCATGCTTTTGAAGCGCGTATCTACGCGGAAGATCCTAACAATGACTTCTTGCCTGTGACAGGTGAAATTGATTATCTTGGTTTACCAAAAACCAGCAAAAATGTACGAGTAGACTCTGGAATTGTCAGTGGTGATTCTGTCAGTGTATTTTATGATCCAATGATTGCAAAATTAATTGTGTGGGATCGAGATCGTTCAAGTGCTTTAGCCAGATTACGTGGTGCGCTCTCTGAGTTTCATTTAGCTGGCCTCACAACTAATATTGAATTTTTACACCAACTTTCCTCTCACGATTCTTTTATCAATGCAGATTTAGATACCCATTTTTTAGATAAGCATGGTGAACAATTATGCAATTTAACCAATGACCTTGACGATACGATTATCGCATCAGTTGCTTTAGCGGTCATGCTAAAACAATACCAGCTTTCTAATGACTCTAATACAACCCCATGGCAAGACACCAGCGGTTGGCGACTCGATGAAGATAATTATCATAAGATAGAAATGATTCACAGCGAACAAAATATTCTCGTTATCGCTCATTTTCGCGAGTCAGGTTTCATGTTTGAAATATCTGGTAAAGAGTATTTAGTGAATGGTCATTTATCTAACAATCATCATGAGTTATTAATTGATATTAACGGACAAAAATGTCGCGCTGCTATATCTATTAAAAACAGTCCACAAAATAATAATATTGTCATCTTTAAAAATGCCATGAGTTGGTCATTTAACATTAAAGACAATCGACAGCTCATTATTGAACAAGATGAAACTTCCAATTTATCAGCGCCAATGCCGGGAACCGTTATTGAAGTATTAGTTGAAGCTGGACAGGAAATTGAGAAAGGTCAGGCGATCGTTATTATGGAAGCAATGAAAATGGAACACACGATCAAAGCACATAAAAATATGGTGATTACTGAAGTGTTATACACGGCCGGTGATCTAGTTGAAGATGGTGCAGAATTAGTTACCTTCGAAGAAATTTAAGTTAAATATTTAGATTACACTAAAAAGAAAAATTAGATGATTCCAAATAAAGTCAAAATTGTTGAAGTTGGTGTTAGAGATGGTTTACAAAATGAACCAAAAAACGTTCCTATTGATGTAAAAATTAAACTCATTGAATTACTAGCAGAAAGTGGACTAACAGTGATTGAAGCGACAAGCTTTGTTTCACCCAAATGGGTACCACAATTGGCAGATCATGAGAGTATCATTAAGTCGATTAATTCCAATCAATTTTTAAACTCGCTCAATCACAAAATAAACTACCCGGTTTTAACTCCAAACATTAAGGGGTTTGAGAACGCCATTTCTGCAGGCGCAAAAGAGGTCGCCATTTTTGCGGCTGCTTCAGAAGCTTTTTCAAAAAGTAATATTAATTGTAGTGTAAAAGAAAGTGTCCGAGGCGAAAAATTTGAATTTTAACGGCTAGTTTAGCGCCAAAAATGGCCCAAAATAGGGGCTTTAGTAGGTTTTTGGGCCCATACCACCAAAAGAAGGCCACTTTCATGAGAGCATATATGAATGAAAGTTGTCAGGGATGATGTCCTTGGCAAGATGAAGTGGTTTGTAGTGTGCAATAAAGTGTCCGAGGCGAGAAATTTGAATGTTAACGGCTAGTTTTTGGC
>JBMYPE010000028.1:0-11741 GCA_049600015.1 Kangiellaceae bacterium | reverse complement strand
ACCCATTCAGTACACGCATATATGTATGTAGCGGTTCTTGCGATTACAGGTGTTGCGGAAAATATTGCAGTGATGTTATCAAATAAAGGGTAACTACCTTTTGCCATTTGAGTGGTGGCGGTCTTATTTAAGCTAGAATTATGGAGGCTTTGTGCCGTTTTTCTAAAGGGATTTTGTAGCCCATCTAAGATCTTAGCTAGCTGAAATGATAAAAACCGTTTTGCATTAAAGTAGGCAATCTTGTCTTTTTTATCGAGGTTTTCGATGGTTTCGTTAGTGATCTGCCACAAACGAGACATATCTGATTGTGCATTGTAAAGACTTGTCACGGTATCTTTCAGTGCTTTTCCGTAATCACTGGTTTCATCAATACCATAATGGCTGAGTTGTTCCAAAGCTAACTCATTAACATTGCTGGCTTCTGTGGTGTTTCGCTTTGGGGATAGTATTTTTGCTGCTTCAAAACCTTGTGGGATCGTCATCATTACGGCCTCTTAAAAATATGATGCGGTAATGTACTATTTATTATGAATAAAAAACAGTATTTTTATCATTTTCCAAATAAAATAAGGTTTTGGTTGGGTGTTTTCTATTTTATTCGTTTAGGCCAAATCTTGCAGTTGATAAAACCATTATCTTGTAATCTATGACGAATCGACTCAGCTTTACGCTTACTGGTAAATGGTCCTAAGGTCACTCTGTGCCACAACTGAGATTGACTCTTCACCTCGATAATCTTTGATTCATAGCCGGTTAAAGCAATCTGGGCTTTGAGCTCTTCTGCGCGAGATATTTCACGAAAGGAGCCACAAGGCATTGTGTAAGAATATTGATGGTCATTTTCAGCTAATTGTAAGTCTTCAATTGGTATTTCAACTGTTTTGTTCATCATTTCTTGATGAGTTCGATAAAAAGGGACTTCGTCATCAGGCGTTTGATCGATGTGTGTTTTGGTCGTTTTTTTTACCGGTTTGCTAGGTGTTTTGTTTGATGTCTTTTCGACCTTTTGAATAGTCTTGGCGCGGGGTTGATACCACTTTAAATAAACAAGTAAGGTCACTAGCCCACTCATCAAAACAAATATTGTAAATATTAATCCCAGTGGTTTCTTCTGCTGTTTTTTGCTTCGGCTGGCGCCACCTTTTTTCCTAGCAGGTTTTTTCTTAGCATAATCCTTTGCCATTTTACATTTTCTCGGGCGCGCTGATGGCGAGTAGATCTAATCCATTGACTAAAACTTGTTTTGTCGCATTGATCAAGCAAAGACGAGCGTCTCGGAGATTGATATCATCAACAATAAACTTTTCCGCGTTATAATAAGTGTGAAAGTCATTAGCTAAGTCGCGCAAATAATGAGCTAGCATGTGCGTTTCCAAAGTTTGTGATGCATTTTTTATTAACTCAGGAAATTTGGAGATGCGATCAATAATTGCTTTTTCATATTGGCTGGTTAACAAATTAAGGTTTTCCAAACCATTTAGTTGTTCGCTGACCAAAGACTGTTCTTTTAGCTGCCTAAATACAGAGCAAATTCTCGCGTGGGCATATTGAATGTAATAAACCGGATTATCATTCGATTGTGAAGCGGCTAGTTCAAGATCAAAATTAAGTTGTGATTCAACGCGCCTTGCTGCTAAAAAGTAACGAGTCGCATCTTTGCCAACTTCATCAATGATGTCTCTAAGAGTGACATAACTCCCCGCACGTTTGGAAAGTTTGACTTCTTCCTTTCCACGTAACACAGTAACCATTTGATGCAATACAACTTCAGGCCAACCTTTTGGTATGCCTATGTCGAGTGCTTGCAGTCCAATTTTAACCCTTTCCACGGTACTGTGATGATCTGAGCCAAACTCGCCAATACAGCGTTTAAATCCGCGATTCCACTTATTTGCATGATAAGCGACATCAGGTAAAAAATAGGTATAACCGCCGCTAGATTTGCGCATTACACGGTCTTTATCATCGCCGTAATCAGATGTCTTTAACCATAAAGCACCATCTTTTTCATAGGTGTGACCGGATGATTTAAGTTGTTTAACAGTAGCATCTACGTCTCCTTTATCATAAAGAGAAGACTCCAAAAAGAAGACATCAAAATTAACATCGAAGGCTTTTAAATCTAGATCTTGTTCTCGGCGTAAATAGGCAACCGAAAAATCTTGGATAGCTTGCAAATCATTGATGTCACCTTTTCCTGTCACCTGTTTGTCCGCAGAATCTATATTTTCTTTGTTTAAATAAGCGTTAGCCACATCATTGATGTAAAGTCCGTTATACCAATCCTCTTGCCACTCATCAGATTCAGGCGTCAGTTTTTGAGCTCGAGCTTGTACTGACTTGGCTAAATTGATTATTTGCTGACCAGCATCATTGTAGTAAAACTCACGCGTGACTTTCCAGCCTGTTGCTTTTAGTAAACGAGCAAGACAATCTCCAACCACGGCTCCTCTGCCATGACCGATATGAAGAGGACCGGTTGGGTTGGCAGAAACGTACTCTACACCTACTGGTTGGCCTGCACCAATATTGGAACAACCAAATGACTTTCCTTGGTTTAAAATTGTCTCAATGATTTGCGTACTTGCTGCTTGACTCAAAAAGAAATTAATAAAACCGGGTCCAGCAATTTCCATTTTATCAATTTCAAGTTTATCACCCAGAGAGTCGACAATAATTTGAGCTAACTCTTTAGGTGATTTTTTGGCAGGTTTAGCCAACATTAGAGCAATATTGGTGGCAAAATCACCATGTGATTTATCTTTAGTATGGGTTACATTGACTTTAGTATTAAAATCATTCGAAAGAATTTTTTCAGATTTTAATTGTACTAAAACATCATTTAACCAAGTTTCCACTACCGCTTTCATGGAGTTAAATCTCTACAAACAAATTGGTAGCCATTATCCTAAAAATTTCAGGTAGTTACTACCCCTGAGTGGGTATATCTAACGTCATTTGTATTTTCAGATACACGAGGTTATGCCTGTGATTCAACGAACTGCTGAAACTCAGTAAATCCACCGATATAATCCTTACCATTAAATATTTGCGGCATAGTTAACACAGGTCGCCCTATTGTTTTTTCTAAATCAGCCTTAGAGATATTTTCTTTCCAAATATCAATATAGTTAAAATCGTATTCTTTTATTTCGCACAGTTGCTTAGCTCGAGAGCAAAAACCGCATCCAGGGCGACCAAATATAGTGACTTTATTCATTGTTAATAACCTCTTTAAATTGAATGCGTGAATGATAATAACGAATGATGAAATAGAAAAATACTAATAAACTATATAGTTGATAGTAATTATCTATTGCTTTAGTGCTTCAGATCGAAAATTAAGTCAGCAATTTTGTTTTTGTGTAATACTCACAATCTCAATTAACGATAAAAAAGACTAAACATCTGTAAAAACGTGGTGTTTAGGATATATTTAGTATGAGACAGAAATTACTTAAGTATAGACTTTCACTACACTCGGCTTTAGGAAGTACCAAGCATTGATCATTACCGATAATCAAAACCAACCATTAAGAATTCAAAGTAAACTCGTATTATGGTGTTGTTTATCACTTTTTGTGTGTTTTGCCTCTTTTTCACAAGCAAAGCCTCTTCTGCAATTTCATAATTTAGATAAATCACATGGGTTGGCATCGAGCGTTGTATACGACATAGCAGAAGATAATGACGGGTTTGTTTGGTTTGCAACTCAAGATGGTCTGCAAAGGTATGATGGTGTTGAGTTTACCAGTTTTCGATTTAACCCCGTTAACGAAAATTCCATTTCGAACAATATCGTAAGAAAAATATTATTTACTAATGATGGGTTACTTTGGATCGGCACAGAAGATGGTATCACTATATTTGACCCTTACAAATTTACATTCAAGAAGTTAGAAACATTATTTCCTCAAAGTGAAAAACTAAGTTCAAAACAAATAAGAGAAATTTATCAAACTAGAGATGAAAAAGTATGGGTCGGCACAGGAGCGGGTTTAAGCTCAATAGATCTTGGTACAAAATCAATAGTGAATTATGAGCTTGAAAAAGTCAGGAGCGTATTTGAAGATGATTTTCAAAGACTCTGGATAGGTACATTGGGTGAAGGGTTGTTTTTGTTTGACAGAGCATTAGAAACCTTTACTTCATTTAATCGATATAGGCATGCATCCGGTGATATCGAAAAGCTTAAAAATACTAAAATCATTGATATTTTTCAGGACTCTTTTGGCAGAATATTAATTGGAACCTGGGGGGATGGTGTTTTAAGGCTTAACCCAGAAAGTAAGATTCTGACTTCGTACAACTTGGATTTACCTAGCTTGTTTGTCAGAAGTATTCACCAGGATGAGATCGGTCAGCTTTGGTTTGGTACAAACAAAGGGATTTTTGTTCAAGATACTATTGAACAAAAAAATCAGAATATCTATGTCGATCATTCAAATATATTTTCACCAAATAGCGACAACGTTACCGCCATTTTTCAAGGAAAGGACAATACCCTTTGGTTTGGCACTTTTGGAGGAGGAGTTGTAAAACATAATCCAGAAAGCAGACAGTTTGAAACTTATGGGCCAAATAAAGAGAGTAAGTTTGAAAGAAAAGATGCAGTGATATCGGCTATATATGAGAGTGACTTTGGAGAGGTATGGATTGGTACGGAATCTTCAAAATTATTTAGGTTTTCACAAGAAACAAGAACTCTAGAAAGCTACCCAATTTTGTATCCAAAAAATAGTTTCAATGAACCAATTTTGGTGATCTATCAAGATACTAGAGAGTTATTTTTAGTTGGTACACCAACAGGGATATATCAATTCAAAATGAAAAACAAGACATTTGAATTCGTTGGAGAGTTTCAGAATGGTTATAACGATACTATCGCATTTATTTCTAAAATAAAGAATGAAAAAATTGTGGTCGGCTACGCCAATCGCGGCGTATTCATTTACAGCAAGAACTCTGAAGGTGTGTTTGAAAAAACCGATTTTAATCTTAGGGAGATTAATAAACCTCAATCTTTTACATATATTAATGATGGACAGTTTTTCATCGGAACACAAGGTGAGGGAGTGTATAGCGTCCACTTAAATGATGAAGTGAATATCGAGTTTTTGCATCACACTAAAAACCTTAATATATTAAGTATGACTCTAGATTGGAAAGAGAATTTATGGATTGCAACTGTTTCAAAAGGAATTTTAAAGTTTAGTAAAAATGATGACACTAAATCATTCAATGAGTTTTCAGGGTTACCAAATAATACAGTATATTCAATTATTTCTGATAGAAATTCTAATAAAATATGGGCCAGTACAAATAAAGGATTAGTGTCCATAGATATTCAATCGGAAAATATATCTAGTTTTTCATTTTTTGATGGCCTACAAGGAAATGAATTTAATAGACCCGGAATTAAGTCAAAACAGGGGTATATTTATTTTGGTGGGCTAAATGGATTTAACCGTTTTTATCCAAAAGTAATTAATAGTTCAATTAAGTTAAACCCTATTAAAATAACTGATTTTGAAGTAAATGAAAGTGCCAACGGGTTTGAGAGCATTCATGAGAAAAATTGGTTGTCATCTGAGGTGTTAGAGATTGATTATAACCAAATTCCTTTTTCGTTTACTTTTACCAGTCCGCAATTTACTAAGTCTGATTGGCTGCAGTATAGATATAGATTGAAAGGTTTGAATGATAAATGGATAACCACTGATAAATTAAGAAAAGCGAATTTTGCTCATGTTCCATCTGGTGAATATGAGTTTGAGGTTCAAGTGAGAAATCGAAATGAGGGTTGGAGTAATAACACAGTTAGTCAGCGGGTATTAGTTATACCTCCACTATGGTTAAGTCTAACAGCCAAAATATTTTACTGTGTGCTTTTATTAGTTTTGGTTTTATCATTGATTCACAGATACAGAATAAGAAAAAATAAAGATCTAGTTGCTCAAAAAGCACTAGCTGACAGTGAAAAAAGATTGCGTCTAAGTTTGTGGGGAGGGGGCTATGAAATTTGGGACTGGGATTTACAGAGTGGGAATGTAAAACGTTCAAGGGAGAATAATGCTTCTTTTGAATCAGCTCGAAGATTGTCTTCTGATTTATCAGAATTGAATGAATATATCCATGAATTCGACAGGCAGAAAGTTAAAGATTCATTAAGACTTCATTTGAGAGGGATTACACCCTACTTTGAAGAAAGGTATAGATTGGGAAGTGAAAAGAAAGGTTATCGGTGGGTGCAAGATCGAGGCAAAGTGGTCGAGCGAAATGAATTTAATGAACCAATTAGGATGTCAGGAACTCAAGCTGATATCAGCGAGTTGCATAATAAAGATGAAGAGATTGAGCGTTTAGGACAGGCTTTTAATAGTACCTCTGATGGAGTATGGATAAGGAATAAAAATTTCGAGTTAATAGATTGCAACCCCGCATTTGAAAAGATTACAGGGTTTAGTAAAGTAGAAAAAGAAAAAGAGGTTTTATGGTTTCCTAAGAATGATAATCAATCCTCGAGAATAATCACCATTATCAAGGATTCGTTAAAAGTAAAAGGTACATGGCAAGGCGAAGTTTGGGCTGAAAGAAAGAATGCGGAAGCATTTCCGCAGAAGTTATCTATTGACACCATTTTGGATGAAAACGGCGTTATTATAAATTATGTCGGCGTATTTACCGACATCACCTATCGGAAAAAAACTGAAGCAGAATTAAGGCGGCTTGCGAATTTTGATACTTTAACAGGACTTCCTAACCGTGCTTGTTTGTTTGATCGATTAAGTCAAACCTTAGACAAGGCAAGAATAAGAAATGAAAAGTTTGCCGTGTTTAAAATTGATATTGACAACTTCAAGCGATTCAATGATTCCTTTGGTCAAAATACTGGAAATGATCTTATTGTCCAGGTTGCGCGTCGATTAACTAACTGCATAAGTGGTGTAGACACTTTAGCCAGAGTTGGTGGAGATGAGTTTGTTGTTATTCAAGATGACATAGAGTCTTTTTCTGACGTTGCAACTAATGCAGATAGAATGTTGAAAGAGCTGAATTCTCCCATCCTGATTCATGGACAAGAGCTCACTCTAAATTTTTCAATAGGGATCACTATTTCACCTGATGACGGCCTTTCTGCTGATAAACTTTTAAGAAATGCAGATACCGCGATGTATGAAGCGAAGAAAGAGGTTCTAAACTCTTCCCATTTTTATTCAACCGACTTAAATAAAAAAGCAAAAAATAAACTGTCCATGGAGAATGCTCTAAGAAAAGCCATAGAAAATCATGACATAGAGCTTTATTACCAACCTAAAGTTGATCTAAGAGATGGTAGAGTTTGTGGTATGGAAGCATTGGCTAGGTGGAATTTAGCTGGTCATGGAAATGTACCGCCAGATAGTTTTATTAAATTGGCGGAAGACACTCGATTGATTTTACCGTTGGGAGATTATCTATTTAAGAAAGCGGTGAAGCAGACCAAAGAATGGGTTGATTCGGGCACGATGCGCGGCAGAATGTGTTTTAATTTATCGGCACATCAATTTTGGAATAGGGATCTATGTGCAGAAGTTAAAACGGTTTTAGATTCATTTGAGCTCGATGCTAAATACATAGAGTTTGAAATAACTGAGAGCGCGTGCATGCAAGATGTAGAACAAACCATTTCTCAAATGAAAAAATTAAGAGAATTGGGTGCCCATATGGCATTAGATGACTTCGGAACGGGCTATTCTTCTCTAGCTCAGTTGAAAGCTTTACCTCTAGATACTCTTAAAGTAGATAAAAGCTTTATTGCCGACATCGAGAATAACAACAAAGATGCTAACTTGGTAAAAGCAATAATTGATATTGCCAATAACTTAGATTTAGGTGTTGTTATTGAAGGGGTTGAAACACAATCTCAATGTGAATGTCTGTGGCAAAATAGAGCAAATATCATTCAAGGATTTTATTTTAGCCAGCCAGTTACACTCGGGATAATGAATAAGCTGCTGAGTAAAACATGGAATAGAGCAGACTATTTAAATAATTTGGATTTAAACGTGACATCGCTCAAGTAAAATTCATTATCTTTTGATTGCAATCCTTCTAAATACTTATGCTCATAAGTACGTTTACTTAATCGAAGTAAGAGATACTAAATTATTAAATATGTGAACTGTGTCACATTTTTGTATTAATGAGATAAATTCATCTAAAGTCATCAAGTTAGTATCGCCAAAGTTGCTTTTACCAATATTACTTCTAAAAATTCAATTCGTTAACGGAGAACACTATGTCTTTATTTAATAACGCTCATACTTCTAGCTTCAACAAAGTTGCGATCACTGCGGTTGTTTCAGCTTTCTTGGTTTTTGGTACTCATCAGACAGTGAGTAACGAGAAATTTTCAAAATTGATTGGTGTTGACCCGCGCGTACAAGATATAAAAGTTGCAAAGTTAATTGGTGTTGATCCAAAAGAAAAGAGTGTAATAATTGCAAAATTAATTGGTGTTGATCCAGTGACACAAGATGCAAAAATGGCCAAATTAATCGGTGTAGATCCAAAAGCAAAGAGCGTAAAAATTGCAAAATTAATTGGTGTTGATCCAGTGACACAAGATGCAAAAATGGCCAAATTAATCGGTGTAGATCCAAAAGCAAAGAGTGTAAAAATCGCAAAATTAATTGGTGTTGATCCAGTGGCACAAGATTCAAAAATGGCGAAACTAATCGGTGTGGATCCAAACGCACAGAGTGTGAGAATCGCAAAACTAATTGGTGTTGATCCAGTGGCACAGGATGTAAAAATGGCAAAACTAATCGGTGTGGATCCAGTGGCACAAGATTCAAAAATGGCAAAACTAATAGGCGTTGATCCAAAAACAACAATAGTCTAATTAAAAATAAAGTGGTTAAAAAGGCGATAATTTAATTTATCGCCTTTTTTATTTGTCTATAACTAATTGATTTTCATACTAAATAATATAGGTATACTTATTGCTTTGGATTAATTAGGGCTCGGATCAAAAAGAGTGTTTGTACTAATAAAAAGGAAATAGGCTATGTCAATTATTCTAAACTTGTTGTGGTTAGTGTTGGGTGGATTCTTTGTTTTTTGTGGATATTTTATTGGCGGCATTGCTTTATGTTTAACGGTCATAGGAATTCCTTGGGGGATTCAATGTTTCAAGATTTCTATTTTGGCACTGTTTCCTTTTGGCTCACACGTGACAACAAATTGGCCGGAAAGTACACCCACAGGTGGCATCAATATACTGCTTAATATCGTTTGGCTAGTTTTTGGTGGTATTTGGGTTGTATTAAATCATTTATTTTGGGGGATAGCCTTGTGTATTAGCATAATTGGTATTCCTTTTGGGGTTCAGCATTTCAAGTTAATGAAACTAGGGTTCACTCCTTTTGGAAGGCAAATCATTGATGCCTAGCATCTATTTAGCATAAGATGTTAAAAAAATTAAGTAGGCGTTTTTAAGAGCGCTAAATCCAACTTCCTTATTTATGACATAATATTTCGTTTTTAAGTCACACCCAGTTTGGCTAGGGAAGTATAATCCGGATTCTCTTCGGACTAACCTCCAATACCACAACCAATGAATAACTTTTCACTTTTTATTTCTGCAGCACTCATTTGGGGATCAACATGGATCATGATCACTTTCCAACTGGGTGAAGTTGAACCCTTAGTGTCTGTTATCTATCGTTTTACATTAGCAAGCGCAGTTCTTTTTATATTCTCTTATTTTCGCAATAAACAATTTCACTTTTCACGTTTCGAACATTTCATGATTTTTATTCAAGGCGTTTTGTTGTTTGGTTTTAATTACTGGCTAACCTACTTAGGAATAACAAAGATTAATAGTTCATTGGCTGCTATTTTAAGCACAAGCATCCTCTATTTTAATGTTGTTTTTGCAAGGATTATTCTTAAGGATAAAATCAATCGAAACGTTCTAGTAGGTGGAGCTATAGGGTTTGCTGGCATTTTAATCATATTTTTGCCAGAAACGCAGATAGATAACATGACATCATTAAATAATAATATTATATCGGGCGTTTTACTCGTCCTGTTTGCGAGCATATTTGCGTCTTTAGGGAATATTGTCTCGTCTAAAACGCAACGGATGAAACTTCCTATTATTCAAACAAATGCTTTAGGTATGGGGTATGCTGCTGTTTTATTATCAGTTATTGCTAGTCTATCGGGATTAAATTTTTCATTTGAATATAGTGTCGGCTATATATCTTCTTTGATTTACCTCTCCATATTTGGATCGGTTCTCGCATTTGGCGCATTTTTAACATTGCTGGGCAGAATAGGACCTGATAAAGCGGGTTATATCTCTCTTATTTATCCGGTGATTGCACTAATTTTCTCCACTGTATTTGAAGACTATCAATGGAGTCTTTGGGGAGTGATCGGTGTTTTTATAATATTGTTTGGTAATGCCGTAGCGATGGGAAAACTAGGAGAGCTGAAACAAAAACTTAAAGCATTTCGAGTTTCTTAATAATTATTGTAAAATTAACTTCTTAATGGGTAACTCCAAAGAAGTATTCTTGCATTCACAACTACCCTCTACTTTTTTCTATAGGATTTCAGATGAGTCAATCATTTCTCAATAACCTCCAATCGCAAATTAATGAGCTTCATGAGCAAGGTCTTTATAAAGATGAAAGAATCATCGATTCTCAACAACAAGCGGATATCGATGTAAGTACTGGCGAGAAAGTTATTAACTTTTGTGCTAACAACTATCTAGGTTTAGCGAATAGTGAAGAGTTAATTGAAGCTGGCACGCAAGCTCTGAACGATTGGGGTTATGGAATGGCTTCTGTTCGATTTATATGTGGAACACAAGCTGTTCATAAGCAACTAGAAAATCGTATCAGCAATTTTTTAAAAATGGAAGACACCATTCTTTATGGTTCATGTTTTGATGCCAATGGCGGGTTGTTTGAAACGATTTTAACGGGTGAAGACGCGATCATATCTGACTCACTCAACCATGCTTCTATTATTGATGGTGTCAGATTAAGTAAAGCAAAACGGTTTAGATATGCGAATAACGATATGACCGACCTAGAGAAACAGTTAGTTTTGGCGAACGAAGCAGGTGCAAGATATAAGTTAATTGCCACTGATGGCGTTTTTTCCATGGATGGCTATTTAGCTAACTTAACTGCAATTTGCGATCTCGCTGACAAGTACGACGCGCTAGTTATGGTGGATGATTCTCATGCGGTTGGATTTATGGGCGAAGGTGGCCGAGGTACACCAGAGCATTGTGGCGTATTGGATCGCGTGGATATTATTACAGGTACATTAGGAAAAGCTTTAGGTGGCGCCTCTGGAGGTTATACTTCCGGAAAGAAGGAAATCATTGAGTGGTTGAGGCAACGATCTCGCCCTTACTTGTTCTCTAATACGCTTGCACCGGTTATTGCGACGGCAAGCATTAAAGTATTAGATCTTTTAGAATCAGGTAGTGAATTGAGGCAAAAATTAACCAATAATGCGAACTATTTTAGAAAAAATATGTGCGCTTTGGGTTTTAATTTATTGCCCGGAGAGCATCCTATCATCCCGGTTATGCTAGGTGATGCATCCTTGGCAAAGACTTTTGCAGACGAAATGCTTAAAGAAGGGATCTATGTCGTAGGTTTTTCGTTTCCGGTAGTCCCAAAAGGCGAAGCGAGGATAAGAACGCAAATGTCAGCGGCACATGATAT
>JBMYPE010000027.1:0-12079 GCA_049600015.1 Kangiellaceae bacterium | reverse complement strand
TCCATGCGGCTATGTGCCAATGTTCCCATGCAACATGCTGTACAAACTGCGCTTGGTGGCTATCAAAGTATTTATGAACTTACCAAGCCAAACGGTCGATTATATGAACAAATGAAACTCAGTTACGAGTTAATCAATCAAGTTCCTGGACTTAGTTGTACAAAGCCAAAAGGTGCGCTTTATTTATTTCCAAAAATCGATGTAAAGCGATTTAATATCACGGATGATGAAACTTTTGTACTGGATTTTTTAAAAGCGAAAAATGTGTTACTTGTTCATGGTAGGGGATTTAATTGGCATCAACCGGATCATTTCAGGCTGGTCTTTTTGCCACATAAAAAAGAGCTGAAAGAAGCAATAGGATCGCTCGCTAGTTTTTTACACAATTATCAACAGAGCTAATAGTCTAAATTCAACATTCACACTCTTTGCACATTCCTATATTATACTTAGCAGTCTTCCAAAATATTAATTGATATTAATAGAACCGCTAAGATATTAATATAATAAACTTCAATGAAACTTAAAATAAAATATAAATTATTTTTTGCTATGCTATTGGCAAATATTTTGGTGATCATAGGTATTTATTTTCTTTTTAGCTTATCATTTAATAGTAGTTTTAAAGATTACCTAGACGCTCATCAAGAAAATAAATTACAACCGTTAGTTTCTGCATTGGAGGAAGGTTATCGCGAAAATGGCCATTGGGATTGGCTTAGACCTCCTAATCAAAGAGTTTGGAGAGAATTGTTAGCTGAAAACTTATTTCCTTCACTAGGAATAGAAACTGCTGGAGAATTTGAAAGACCATTTCGACCCAATAGCAAAAGAAGAAAACCACCTCCTAAGTTTAATTCTGATGAAGATGAATATAGAACCAAAGGAGATACAAAGCGTAAAGGAGTTAATCGACGAGAAAGATTGGCAAGACGAGAGAAAGATAGAGGTCGCCATCCACCTCCTAGACCTGTCTTAAATATTAGAGAGGGGTTAACGCAAAAAAACTTTGAAATTGACCCACGAATCTTTTTACTTAATGCTGATGAAGATAAAAGTATAATTATTGGACCTGACGCTGTTAAAGAGTTAGAGGTAAACTGGCTGGATCTTAAAGTTGAAAATGAAACGGTTGGATACTTAGGCTATCGGAGAACTCAAGAAGTTACCTCCGATCTCGATCAACTTTTTGTGAGTAAATTAAAAGAAAACTTAAGTTGGTCATTCATATTAGTCATCTTTGTTTCAGCAATTGTTACAGTTGAGTTGGCTAGACGTTTAGTTCAACCAATTTTACGATTGCGCAAAGCGACAAACTCCATAGCATCTGGTGATTACAACACGCGACTAGATATTCGTAGCCAAGATGAATTTGGTGAACTTGCAAAAGACTTTAGTCGCCTCTCCAAAACACTTAGTAATAACCTCACTGCTAGACAGCAGTGGATTGCAGATATTTCTCACGAATTGAGAACACCCGTTGCAATTCTAAGAGCAGAATTAGAAGCTATCCAAGACGGAGTTAGGCCGCTAGCTATTGAAACTGTCGATTCTTTACATCAAGAAATATTAAGACTAACAAGGCTTATTAATGATTTACATGAATTGTCTTTGTCTGATTCCGGCGCTTTGACATATCAGTATAGACATTTAGAAATATCCTCTTTAATACTTGATTTAATTGATTCAGAACAGTCAATCATTAAAAAACACAAGTTTGATGTCAAAGTGAATAAGAATGATAAAGTGGAGAAGTTAAAAGTTTTTGCCGATCATGATCGTCTAACACAATTGTTTTCAAATTTGTTGAATAATAGTTTAGTGTATTCAGACGAAAATGGAGTGATTGAAGTCGATTTTGAGTGCACTAAACAGCAGATAATCATCATCTGGAAAGATTCAAAACCAGCAGTGAAAGATGAACAGTTACACAAATTATTTGATCGTTTGTATCGAGTGGATGCTTCTCGAAACCGAAATACTGGAGGCTCCGGCTTAGGTCTGTCTATCTGTAAAAATATTGTACAAGCGCATAATGGACATATTACTGCGCAACATTCTGATATAGGTGGCGTGCAATTTACTATTAGCTTACCAATCAGCAAAAAAGTTTAAAAAGAGAATAGAGTGTCATGAGTAGAATACTAATTGTAGAAGATGAAGAGAAATTAGCGGGTCTTCTTAAAGATTTTTTAGAAAAATCTAATTTTGAAACCAGTATTTTATATCGCGGTGATCAAGTTGAAAATTGGGTAAACTCTCATGATGTTGATCTGATCATTTTAGATTTAATGTTGCCAGGAAAAGATGGCATAGACGTATGCAAGTCCCTGAGAAAAACCACCAATATTCCTATCATCATGGCAACCGCTAAAGTTGAAGAGATTGATCGATTGTTAGGACTGGAAATTGGGGCCGATGATTATATTTGTAAACCATATAGCCCAAGAGAAGTGGTGGCACGGGTAAAGGCTGTGCTTAGAAGGGCGGTGATTAATCACTCCAAGTCGACAATAAATAATGTTGAAACAACGGATGAACAGGATAAAAATAATTTACAACTTGTTGAGAAAAAATTGGAAATTTCTTTTCTTGGGAAATCTTCAGAATTAACTAAAGTTGAATTTAACCTGTTGAAAAAAATGTACGAACACCCAGGTAGCATTTTTTCAAGGGCTCAGTTGATGGACTCAATATATGATCATCAACATATTGTTAATGACAGAACTATCGATAGCCATATTAAAAAATTGAGAAAAAAATTAACTAATTTAGGAATGGATGATAACCCTATTCATTCGGTGTATGGGCTAGGTTACAAATTTGATTAAATATTAAATTGTTCGAGTTTCGTTAAACTCAGTATTTTGCGGTGAGATTCATTAAATTATGTATAAGTTGATAAACAAAAATAAATTAATCGCTATTGTCATTTTATCTTTCTTTAATATGTTGGTGGCCTGTGGTGGAGGCTCTGAATCAAGTCAGAGCACTTCTTCGCCAGTTAACTCTGTGGTTTCAGGGACAGTTGTAATTTCAGGTGTGGCTATTGTTGGTCAAACATTAACGGCCACCCATACTCTCTCCGATGCAAATGGATTAGGTACTTTAGCATTCCAATGGCATAAAACAAACAACGAAAATACTCAAGATATTGATGGAGAAACGAATGATAGTTATACCATATTATCCATAGATGAAGGCTATTTCTTGTCTGTAACCGTAAGTTACGTTGATGGAGACGGTTTTTCAGAAACTATCACAAGTTCTCAGACACAAAGTGTTATCAATAGCACCGAAGTGAATGTAAAGCCGAATATTTTGCTGATCATCGCTGATGATCAAGGCGTGGACGCGTCCGCACAGTATACTTATTCAACCGATCTTCCTCACACACCAACAATAGATGAATTAGCAGCGCAAGGAATTGTGTTCGACAACGCTTGGGCGACACCCGCCTGCACGACAACACGAGGCACTATAATTACCGGAATGCATGGTGTAAACAGCGGCGTATCTTTTGTTCCTGCGGAATTAGATTCTTCTAGTTTTACATTGCAACGCTACATAAAATCTTTACCCGAAGCGTCAGATTATCAAACAGCCGTTATCGGAAAATGGCATTTAGGTGGCGGTAATCCTGACTTGTCTCATCCAACGGACAGTGGGGTCGATTATTATGCTGGAAATATTGCTGGTGTCATTCCAGATTATGAAGATTGGGAGTTAACAATAAATGGGAGTGTAGAGCAATCAACAGAATACCACACTAGTAAAGTGACAGATCTAGCAATTGATTGGATGAGTACGCAAGAGCAACAAAGTTCTCCTTGGTTTTTATGGTTAGCTTACGTTGCACCTCATTTTCCGTTCCATTTGCCGCCCTCGGATTTACATACACGAGATTCTTTAACGGGCACTTCAGAACACATAGATGCTAATCGGCGAGAGTATTATCTAGCTGCAATTGAGGCAATGGATACTGAAATTGGTCGTCTTCTTGACTCTATGAGCTCCGCAGAACGGGATAACACGATTGTGATTTACATTGGCGACAATGGCACTCCTACACCAGTTATTGATAGAGAAGTTTTTATCGGAAGTCATGGAAAAGGTTCTCTTTATGAAGGTGGAATTAGAGTGCCAATGATTGTTTCTGGAAAAGGTGTTGAGCGTATCAATGAAAGAGAAAGTGCTCTGGTCAATACGAGTGATTTTTTTGCGACCTTTGGACAGCTTTTAGGAGGATCGGATTTTGCAGTTAATGATAGTTACAGTTTTTCGGATTTATTAATCGGAAACGGTTCAGGTTTAAGAAGCTACAATTATTCCGAATTTGAAAGCAATGATGTCACAGGTTGGACTGTTCGAAATAATGATTATAAATTGATTGAGTTTGCAGATGCTACTCAAGAACTTTATTACCTGACGGAAGATCTAGCAGAAGAGAATCAACTGATCGGAGCGGAAGGCGATTACCAAGCAATCATCGATGAACTTTCTGCTTATGCTAGTTTAGTGAGAGGCGAATTAAATAACTAAACTAATGTATTAGATCTATTTCGCACCAGTCCTACAGTTTCAAATAGTATCTCAAGCTCTTTGGAGGGTGTAATTCTCTGCAGCTTCATTTGATCAAAAATTCTCTTTAAGTTTTTGTTTGTTAAAGCTTTTCCTTCGTATTGCTTGAGTAGCATTTTCTGCCTTTCAAAATTAAGGTTGTTCTTTCTTCTACTTTCGTATTCTTGACTTTTTTCTATTAAGGTTGGATTTCTCACTACTTCACCTCTCGTACAAATTTATTCAATCTCGTTTCACCCACAAATTTTACAAGTGAATTGTGTAAAAAATATGAAACAACTACTTTTTATGCCTATTTATCAGAATAAAGTTTTAGCTCAAACTATTGTCTAAGGCATTATTAATTGCTTAGTAAGCCAAACATCCCAACCAATGATGTGATGATGACTGTTAGTTACTAAATTAATAATAAAGATCCTAATAATTTTTTAATCAGTTATTACTGATCAGTTAATGTATTTAAAAATGCAACTAAATCGGATATTTCATTTTGCGTAAGATTTAGTTCCCCTATATTTCCACCTTGATCGACATTTTGATTGACTTCCGGTGGTTCTGTAAAAGTGGTATCTCGGTTATTATAAAAATCAATCACTTCTTCCAATGTATTAAACACACCGTTATGCATGTAAGGTGCAGTGATGGCAATATTTCTCAGTGTTGGTGTTCTAAATTGTCCATTGTTTTGATCATCTAAAGTTTCAGCACCTAAGCCCAAATCAACAAAAGATGGATCATCCATCAACGCTGGTAAAAATGGATTGCTAGGGACTCCAATATTTTCATATTCAAAATCTGAAAAAACAATAATGTCAGCATTATCTTCATGGCATCTTTCACAATCAGCTTTTCCTCTAAACAGATTCTGCCCGCGCTGTTCAGCAGCCGTGAATGTATCAGTACCCGCTTGAACGCGATCAAACTTTGACGAGAAGGGTGAAAAAATATCTGTTCTTTCAAATGCTGCAATGGCATCTGCTATATAGTTATAAGATCTTTCGGTATCTTGCAAAATGCCAGCGCCAAATAAAGCTTCAAAATCATTTGCATAACTACTTTGACTAATTTTATCAACAACATCTTGTTCAGTTAAATTTCCCATTTCTACAGGATTAAGGAAAGGGCCTTTTGCTTGTTCTTCTAATGTCGCAGCTCGACCGTCCATAAATAACCCCCCAACTAACTGACCGCCACCTCGTCCAACAGTTTGCGGTTCTGGAATATGAGCAGCGTAGCTGGCGGTGGGACTATTTCTTGTTCCAAAACTGATGCCATCTGCACCTACGGACGTTGGATTGGAAGTGTCAGGATCGTCAAAGCCAACATCTAAACCATGACAGCTAGCACAAGATTGACCAATGGGTTCTGAAAGGTTCGTATCATGGTAAATTAAATCACCCAAACTAATTAATGCTGCAGAATTGACAACAGTGCCGTCAACTAACGTGGTAGTTTCTTCGGGATCGGTATCATTTTGATCATCCATCGTGGGTGGATTGTTGTCATTTTCTTGTTGAGCCAGCTCGCTTGAGTTACAGCCAGTAAAAAGGATTAAAGAAATAAATGAAACTACTGGTAAGTTTTTACAAAAAACTAACTGCTTTAAATTATCATTAGTGAATTTTTGACTAGAAAAACTAAACATGGTGCTACCTCTTAATGCGTTTAGAGTGAGCATCCATTAAATAATATTAATTTTAAAACAAAATGAAAATAATGTGCAAAAAATATGCAAGTGTTGAAAAGTGTGTACTATGCACGTTTTATGAGCACTAGTTTTCTTACTTATTTTTTACGGGTAAATTTCTTTCAATAAAACGATCAATTAAACCATCCAATAAATTGGTTGGCATGGATCCACTTCCTATCAATTCTGAATGGAAACTTTTAATATCGTAATTTTCTCCGAGTTGATCTTCAGCTCGCTGTCTCAATTCTAAAAATTTTAACATGCCTGTCATATAGGCGGTTGCTTGCCCGGGCCAAACGCTGTATCTCGCAATTGAACCGGCAAACCCTACGTTATCAATATGAAATTGATCGGATTCATTATAAGTCCATCCTTTATTATGAATACCTGTATCTATGACTAACCGAGCAGCTCGCATTGCTTCAAACTGCAAGCGTCCTAAATCGCCGTATATATCGCCTTCATACCAGCCCAAATCTTTCGCTAAGCGTTCAGCGTAGAGTCCCCATCCTTCTACAAAAGAAGTAAAATTAATTCTCTTTCTAAATTCCGGTAAGTTGAGTTCGCGCGCTAGTGCTATTTGCATGTGATGGCCCGGAACTGCCTCATGATAAGCTAAAGTTGGCATTCTAGTGTAAGCTAAATCATTTACCGTACTTGCGTAAAATGCACCGGGTCTGGTTCCATCATCTGAGCCAGAAATATAATAACCACCACTTTGACCGCCAATTACAACCACTTCTTGTTCTGGAATGGTCTCAAATACAGCAGGCAATTGTGTGTAAGCTTCTGCAATAATGTCTTCATAAAATGCAACGGCATCTTCTCCTTTAATTGTTCCGCCGTCAGCATCGGCTCGTGCAAAAAGTTGAGCCAGCGATTCGTTTTGAGGGTAACCTAACTCATCAAAAAGAACTCGCATTTCCGCATGAATTCTTGCTAACTCAATCAACCCTAACTCATGAATTTGATCAGATGTTTGATCGCTTGACGTAAAATAACGTAAAGAAAAATCGTAAAACTCTAGCCCACCTTCAAACTGACCAAAACCAATATTGGCTGGTGCCTCAGTTAATAAGCTCGACATTTTTGTTGCTAATTGAGAATATGCGGGCAGAACTCTTTGTTCTACTGTCGCTAAAAGTAAAGCAGTAAGTGTTTGTTTATCAGCAGTAGAAATGGAGGAAATCTCATCCAGCTTTGTCTGAAATGTTGTGTAGTAACTGGTTTGGTTAGCTGCGGTGTTGGCAACAGCTTGTACATTGTCTCTAGAAAACTGAAGGGTAATGCTAGGTTCAATTACTCCCGCGGCTTTTCTTGCATCTAATAATTCGATAATTTGATCAAAACGCCGACCTATTTGATTGAGCATTAGAAGGTACGTATCTGCTTCTATTTTATTCGTCACCGGAATGATTGAAGTAAAAAATTGCTCGGTAGCGCCCGGCCACCCAAAAAATCCATAAGTGGCTGGATATTCAAAATCTTTGTACTGAGCCCACTCTGCTTGAAACTCTAAATGGGCTTTATAAACGTCATAAGATAATTGTTCGGGCTCGCTTAACGTAGAACGATCATAGGTTAATAATTTTTCTAAAATAAGCGCTTCAATTGCTTTGGATTGGGTATAAAACTCATCAGAAATATTATTAAGTTCAAATGTTCCGAGAGGAAAACTATTGGCTAAACCTTCAGAAACTGCACCTTCTAAATTTCGTTCTTGAATCGCTTGATAGGATTCAGCAAAAAAGTCTTGTATAGATAAGCCATTAAGTCGATTAGTCACATCATCTAAAACGACTTGAGTATCTAGCATTTGATAGTCTGCTACGTTAGCTAAAACAACATCGGAAGAACCATCATCTGAATCACTCGATGAACTACCACAAGCTTGTAGAGTAAGCATTAATGTATAACTAATAGCGATAGTGGATAAAAATGCTAAAATATTTTTCATTTTCATTGTCTCCTTTATTTATTATTAGAATAATTAGAGAAAGCCCCAATTAAAATAACATTTTAACAATTGAAAGGCTGATATATTTTGTAACAAATTACAAAGTATCGGTATATACTGCGGTAATTGAGGTTTTATAAATAAAAATAGATATCAATGTATTCTCAAACTATTCAGCAACTGCAAAAAGAATTTAATTCCCAAATAACCACTTCTGTTTCCGACTGTGAACATCACGGAAGAGATCCTGGTCATTCTATTTCTATTCCTCCTGATGCTGTGATCTACCCCAAAAGTACTGAGCAAGTGAGTGAGATTATTAAAATTTGTGCTCAAAACAAAACACCGGTGATACCTTATGGCGTTGGCTCTTCTCTTGAACAACATGTCGTCGCACCGAGAGGTGGTGTTTGTATTGATCTTTCACTCATGGATAAAATTATTCAAGTTAATCATGAAGATATGGACGCTAGAGTTCAAGCGGGAGTAACCAGAGAGTCACTTAATCATCATATTAGAGATACCGGACTTTTTTTCCCGATTGACCCCGGTGCAAATGCCACATTAGGTGGAATGGCGTCAACTAGAGCCTCTGGTACTAACGCCGTAAAGTACGGCACAATGAAATTAAATACCATTGGTTTGACAGTCGTTACGCCTACAGGTGAAGTGATTAAAACGGGTGGACGAGCCAGAAAATCCTCAGCGGGTTATGATTTAACTTCTGTTTATGTTGGTTCCGAAGGAACGCTAGGAATTATTACTGAGGTGCTTGTACGTTTAAATCCTGTTCCAGAAAAAATTGCAGCCGCAGTGGTGTCCTTTAGTGATCTTAAAAGCGCAGTCAATTCTGTGATTGAAACTTTACAATGTGCAGTTCCCATTGCACGAGTCGAATTAATGGATCAAATTCAAATGAAAGCCATTCGTCAACATTCAAATATAGATTACCCGGAGTTACCTACTTTATTTTTAGAGTTTCACGGAGCACCTGAATCAGTGAAGGAACAAATTAGTATCGTAAAAAATATTACCGATGGAAATAATGGACAAGCGTTTCAATGGGCAGAAAAAACAGAAGATAGAAACAAACTCTGGCAAGCAAGACATGATGCTTATTACGCGAATAGAGGATTACAACCGGGCGCCAATATGATTACCACAGATGTATGTGTTCCTATTTCTAAATTACCCGAATGTTTACTAGATACTCGCAAAGATCTTGATGAAATTGGATTGACCGCACCTATCATTGGTCATGTAGGCGATGGCAATTTTCATGTGATGGTACTTTACACAGATGCGCAAACAGAAATCGCAAATGATGCGATTGATAGAATGGTTGCAAGGGCTTTAAGTATGGATGGAACTTGCACCGGCGAACACGGAATAGGAATGGGTAAACGTCAATATTTAATAGATGAACATGGTGAAGCAGTAGGACAGATGAAAAAAATAAAAACAATATTTGATCCAGATGGAATTATGAATCCAGGCAAAATATTCTTATAAGGATTCTACAATTTCACTATAAGTTGATGTCGCAACAGACTCGCTACCACTACCTGTTGTGTTTATAAATTGAATAACGGTAGCATTTTTGTTCGAGTGATATCTCGCAATACTTTGGTATCCAGGTAACCATCCTGAATGATTTAAAAAATAAACTGAATTATATATATCTTGTTCAATGGCACTCAATAAAGTTCCTTCATTCAATGCTTTAATAAAAACAGCAATATCTTTTACAGTAGAAATCATTGATCCCCCTGGGATATTATAATCTTGTTCAGAGCGTTCAATGTTATTCCAGTAACCTTTTACCAAACGTTCAGGCTCAATGTCACTGTAGAGAAGATAAGTTTCAGATAAATCTAGCGGTGTTAATATATCGCTTTTGATATAATCCTTATGATCAAACCCTAAAGCTTGGTCGAGTATTTTTGAAATTAAAAGATAATTTGTGTTGGAATATTCATAGCGTGCATTAGGTGTAAAATCTGCCGGTAAATCCAAAGCAAATTCTAAAGTTTCATCAATATCTGAGTGCTCATTTTCCCAGCTAAATCCCACTTGACTATCAAAGTCAGGCACACCACTACGATGTTGCAATAATAAACGAAGAGTTATATCACTTGAGCCTTCAATTCTTGTGGCAATTTCAGGTAACCATGTTTCCAAATTATCATCCAAACTGACTGTCGAATTGGCAACTAGCTTGGTAGCAGCCACAGCTATAAAAAGTTTACTAATGCTAGCAACTTTGAATAAACTATTTGGATTAGCACTCTGTTGATTAGAACGATTTTGAATTCCAGAAGCTAAAGCTATAGGCTGATTGTTGTCTTGATCAATATAAACGAATATTGCATCCGCACCTTGACTAACTGCGCTATCAAGAATTTCCGGAAGTGTCTTTTTTGTAGCGAGTGGCGCAGAAGCATTGTCTGAAGACCCACCTCCGCAGCCTATCATAGCGATTACTAATACTAAACCAATGAATAAACTATTAGAGTGTTTGCTCATGCTTATCGACTCACTACAAAAAATGTATATCTAGAGGCATGTTACCTAGTTATGGTTCATAAATCCATTTTAGCCCTTGCCTGAAAGACTCAGGAGCGGCGGAAAAATGATTTTGCCTTTGCAAGATTTCAGTTTTAAGTGCCCATGGTTTCTCATTTAAATTGTTCCAATGCTTTATCCAATTACCTGCAGGCTTTTTAAACTTTGGATCGTCATTAGAACCACTTGAAACAAAAAGCCTCGCTTTTGATGATTTTACTTTGCTGTGGTTTTTTTTATAAAAACCTAAATTTCTATGAAGTGCTGGATTACTTGCTATGTGCCCCCAAAATAAATCAGGTTGCGTAAGTACGGTATACAAAACAAATTGTCCACCAATAGACTGACCAAAAATAATTCTTCTACTTGGATCTGCAGGATAAGTATTTTCAATGATTGGAAGTAACTCTTCTTTTAGGAAATTTTGAAATACTTTCGCTCCACCCCAATAGTCGCGCGTTTTTGCTTTTGCGGTAAAGTCTGTGCTTCTTCTATTACCCTTTTTAAAATCGGAAGTGCCATAAGAAATACCGACAATAATTGATTGCGGTGTTTCTTCTGCTAACGATAAGTATGTATGATAACTGGCTAATAGTGGATAGGTGAGTCCTCCGTCTAGCAAATAAATGACAGGGTACTTTTTATTTGAAGTTTTGTAATCCTTTGGGAGTTTAACGAAAAGATGAAATTCGCGTTTTAACTCTTTTGATTCAAGTGTGTGGTAAATCGTTGAATCTAAACCGTGGGGATATTTATTGATGGATTGTGGTTTTAGTTCTGCTAGCGAGCTATGGGTAAAAAGAAACAGTATGATAATGGTGAAATTTTTTAGCATTGCTAACCTACGTCGGTTTAAATCAAATCTATTGTTTATGAACCTGCCTTTAAGAGGCTATCTCTTGCCTGAATTTTTCATTATACTCACTTTTTCTACAACACTGAGATTATCTTTTGTAACAAAGTAAGTGAATTTTAGCTACTTAGAACAAACAGAAAACAGTCTGTCAGGTTGGCGTTTAATTTTTTACCAGAATAATCATGATGAATAAAATAGAACTGACACATCGAATAGCGACAAAAAATGATATCGACGATTTAATTCATTTAATGAAGCTGTCTATAGAAGAAAATATGAAAGCCTTTCTTTCTAAAAGCGAAATTGAAGCGGCAAAGGAAACGATGGGTGTTGATAAAACACTTTTAGAAGATGGTACTTATTTTATTATTGAAACAGTTCACGATGGCAAAACCATCATAGTAGGCTGTGGTGGTTGGGGAAAAAGAAG